>JAAZGO010000028.1 GCA_012511175.1 Fastidiosipila sp.
TACGACGGCCCCATGGACCAACAAACGGGGGACTCCGCTCTACCGTTTGCAAAAAGCAATCACCGATGGCGGCTTAGGGAGAGTCCATTGAATTCTCTTCTGACCTACAACAACTTGACTCGGTCCCCCACAAATGGCTGCGGGAGAGTCCTTTCGCCTTGTGTTACAATGTTTACAAGGAGTTTTATGGCATGAATCTGATTAAAACAACCATTGTCAGACGCAGAATGAAGTATGGAGCACTCAGGAAAAATTCTGTTCACGAGTCGACTTCAGACGCCTACCTTTGCCCCCGCTGCCATAAACTGATCAGTTACGTTCCCGTTCATTCCATCAAGCGATGTGTCTATTGCAATCAGGAACTCGACTGGTCCCTGCCCTTTGTCCCGCCTCCTCCCGTAATGGACGCAGATGCCACTGATCAGGATCTGTGACCGGTCTCACATAGATTCACAAACAGTTTGAACAAGGCGGCCATCTCCGGCCGGGTTTCGGAGAGTCCCTCGGGATGCCATTGGACGCCAAGGATGGTTGGCGCAAAACCCTCTGCTGACTCCACGGCCTCAATCACGCCGTCCGGACTGACCCCTGTCACCTTCAGGCCTTTGGCCAAAACCTTGATGGCCTGGTGGTGAAAGGAGTTGACCTCTGCCTGATCGCCCAATACCCCATGAATGAGGGAATCGCTTGTAACCATGACGAGGTGCGTTGGAGTATGCCGGCTCTCTTCTTGATCATGCCGTATGGTGAGGTCGGACATGGCAGCCAGATGCTGGTGGAGTGAACCACCGAGGGCGACATTGATCAGCTGTATCCCCCGGCATATGCCAAACACGGGAATTTTTCGCTCCACCGCCAAGTTGAACAGAAGCAATTCGTACTTGTCACGCCTGGCAGATACAGATCTCACCTCCGGCAGCGGCTCTTCACCATAAAGCAGGGGGGAGATATCATCACCACCTGTCAGCACCAACCCGCAGCAACAGTCAATGATTGCTGCCAGTCCATCCGCCTCCTGCGTGACAGGAACCGGAACGGGAGCAGCTCCTGCCCTCAAGATTGACTCGATGTAAGCATTATTCACCCGGCTTTGGCCGGATTCATCCGGAGTCTGCTCGCTGACCCCGTCTAAGCTGCACGATAAGGCGATCCGGATCATGGCACAACTCCGCTTCTCATATAAATAAGGACTGGCCCCTCTTTCATTTTAATGCAACTAGGTTCCGATTAAACATGATAAGGCTGTCAACAACACACCGCAGAATAACTTACTCCACATACCAGCTCGTTCAAGTTGTACTTGAGATGGGTTATCTCCGCCAGCCCCGGACTTGGAACCCGGGTCGTCGCCCAAAGCGCTGGGGTTCATTTGAAAGGCTGGTTTTTTTACCTTGTTCCCTCCCATTCCCATGCATGCGGGGGATACTTTTCCCGCCGATACCCGGGCACGTATCTGAGGGAAGCGAACCCCCCTTAGCCTGAGATAGTCAAACCAACTCAACATGAGACATAGGGCACCTGAAAAACTGAGACCGTAATGGAAATGCAGCCGGTCACCGTAAAGCCCGCCGACAATCGCTGAAGACAGCAGGCAGAATGACAGCATCTTGAAAGTCTTGCCGCATACCAGCCCTGTCGGCGTTCTGGCATATCCCTCTTTCATGAGATCATCAGCTCCTTTCGATAAATCTCGAGTTCATGTTGATTGCCATAAACGAAATGACCGTTCACCAGCTCTTCCCATACAGGCTTGTCTTTTTGATAATTGTGAATGGCAGGGTTGTAGACAAGGAGTTCCTTGTCTTTTTCGAAATCTGGATCAGGGTAGGGCACTGCAGAGAGCAGGGACTTTGTGTAGGGGTGTAAAGGATGTCGGAATATCTCGTCGCAAGACGCCAGTTCAACAAGTTTGCCCTCGTAGATCACCGCGATTCGGTCTGAGAATAGCTTTACAACGCTTAGATCGTGCGCAATAAACAAATAGGTCAGATTTCTCTCTTTCTTTAGCTTATTCAGCAGATTCAACACTTGTGCCCTTATTGAAACATCAAGCGCAGAGATCGGTTCATCCGCTACAATAAACTCGGGATTCATGACAAGGCTTCGGGCGATCCCAATCCGCTGACGCTGACCGCCGGAAAACTCGTGAGGGAAACGGCTGACGAAATCTTTGTTTAGCCCAACCTCCTCCATAATCTGCTCCACTTTGCGAAGGCGGTCTGCTTCATCCAAATAAAGTTTATGGTTGTGAAGACCCTCTGAAATGATGTAATCAATTTTTGCCCGTTCATTGAGTGATGCCATCGGGTCCTGGAAAATCATCTGCATTTCCATTCTCAGATTCCGCATGCGCCTCCTGTCCAGCCTGCCTGTAATTGGACTGCCCTTGTACCGAATTTCTCCCTCCACGTTCTGATAGATTTTCATCAGGGCACGGCCAATGGTTGTTTTGCCCGAACCTGACTCGCCTACCAGTGACAGGGTCTCACCCTTATAAATATCAAAACTCACATTATCCACCGCACGAAATTCCTTGTTGTTCAGCTTAAATTTGACTGTCAAGTTCTTCACCGACACAAGTATATCGCCGCTTGCACTGTCTGTTGCTCCTGGACTTTGGGTCGGTTCCTTGTGGTGCGTGGCAAGCGACTCACTGGCTGTGATTTGTTTCAGGTAGTCTTGCGCCATGGGGTGCATCAGCCAGGACTTGGCATAATGGGTTTCCGACAGTTTGTAGAGAGGGGGTTCCGCTTTGAAATCAATTAGCATAGCCTGCGGATTGCGCGGAGCAAAAGCGTCCCCTTCGATTTCTTTGTAGAGACTGGGGGGCGTGCCCCTGATGGAATACAGATCCCTTCCTTTCGTTCCCAGCTGCGGCAAGGATTTGAGCAGAGCCTTCGTATAGGGATGAAAAGGGTTCTTGAAAATATCATGGCAGTTACCGAACTCAATGATTTGGCCAGCGTACATCACACCTATCCGATCTGCAATTTTGGCAACAACGCCCAGATCATGGGTGATGTAAACGACAGTCATCTTGAGTTCTTTTTGTAATGACTTGATGAGTTCGAGGATTTGAGCCTGCACGGTGACATCAAGCGCTGTCGTCGGTTCATCACAAATGAGAATCTCAGGTCTGCAGGCAATCGCGATCGCGATCACGACACGCTGGCGCATACCGCCCGAGAACTGCTGAGGGTATTGTCCGTAACGGAGCTCGGCATCGTTGATACCGACACGCTTGAGCAGATCGATCGATTTTGCCTTTGCCTCTTCATGGGTTGCGTCAAGGTGCCATGTGAAAACTTCAGAAATTTGTTCACCGATCGTTCGCACCGGGTTGAGCGATGTCATCGGATCCTGAAAGATCATTGCGATTTTCTTCCCGCGCACTTTTAGCCACTGTGCCTCCGTTTCATACTCCGCCAGGTCCTCTCCATGAAAAAGCAGCTCACCTCCGGTAACCCTGCCATTTTTATCAGTCATCCCGATGAAGGATTTTGTAAACACGGTCTTCCCAGACCCCGATTCGCCGACGATTGCAAAAGTCTCGCCTTCAAACAAATCCAAGGATGCCTTACGGATTGCTTTTAGGTGCTTGCCTCTCAAATTGAAGTCGATTTCGACATTTCTGGCAGAAAAGATGATCTTATTCTCCATAAGGGCGGCTTCCTTCTAAATGTGGTTCTTGGGATCCGATGCATCGGCAAATTTGTTGCCGATTATATAAAACGAGATCGTGACCATACACAGAATGATTGTGGGAAGAAGCATCTGGTAAGGGTGCATGGTAAATGAGCTTCTCCCATGGTTGACGATATTCCCCAAAGTAATCGCGTCTACCGGCATTCCAACTCCGATAAAACTCAAAAACACTTCTGAACTGATCGAGTAGGGAACACACAAGGCCGTTTCCATGATGATCAGGCTGATAATGTGTGGAATGATGTTTTTCGTCGCAATTCTTCGTACCGGTGTGCCAAGACATTTGGACGCGATATTGTACTCATTGTCCCGTATGGAAAGGATTCGATTCCTGAAAAAACGCGCTTCCACAATCCAGCCGCGGGACGCCATCGAAATAAAAAGCGTTAGATAACTGGTGCCCATGATATAGGCCAGCAAAACCAGATAGACGGTAGAAGGAACATTGGTAATCACGTTGTAGACCTCCACCATGACGACATCCGCCTTTTTGCTGTATCCCCATAAGGCACCCATGATCGCACCCAAGCCGATGTCCGAGCAGGCAATAACGAAGGCCAGCAGGAATGAATTGCGCGTCCCATACCACGCCCTCGCCCATATATCGCGCCCGATTGTATCTGTGCCGAACCAGTGATCAGCTGAGGGGCGAAGATTCCACTCCGCAGTGTTGGTTGTCAGTGCCCTGGGGTCCGTTTTGGACAAGATGGGATAGATGAAACTCATTAGGATGATTGCGATTACGATGACGACCATGACCCGGACCACCATACTTTTGAAGAATGTGCGGATGGTGCTTCGCCAATAGGAGTAATTGGTGTAACCAATGTCCTCACTGCCAATATCATCAAATACGGCCGCCCGGAACATATCCCGGGTGAATCGAAGCTCCGCTGACTTGCCTGACTCTTCCGCACTCATCGCCTACACCTCGTCGTCTGTCAGTTTTATTCTGGGATCAATGAAAGCGACCAGCAAGTCGCCCAAAAATGCCCCAAGAACGGAAAGTACCGCGTACATCAGAACAATAATCTGTACCAGATTGTTGTCTTGTCTTTGGATTGCCTTGGTCAACAATCCCCCCGTGCCTGGAATGGCGTAAAGACTTTCGATCACAAGTGATCCTGAAATGATGAAGAGGATGTCGGACGGAAGATAAATGACAATCGGTATGATTGCATTTCGGAAAATATGTTTCCTCAAAATTTCTTTTTCACTTAATCCTTTAACCTGCGCAAATTTGACATAGTCCTTATTTTCCTCATCGACCATGAACCTTCTTAGCCAAATGGCGTACCAGGCGATACTGCCAAGTGACAGGCATATTGTTGGCAAGATCCAGGAGGCGGGCCGATCGCGATAATACACCAGCGGAAGATTCAAGAAACGTGATACCCAAACCTGAATGAAGAATAAATAGATCAGGCTGGGGATGGCTCTGACAACCAGCACATAGGTTGTCCCGATGCCCTCCCCTAACCTATCCTTATGCTTTACCATCCACATGCCAAGCAGCAGTCCAAGCACCATGCCCAAAACCAGGCTGGCGAATCCGAAGGCAGCCGTCACGGGTATTTTCTCTGCAAGGATTGTCTTAATCGGTACTTTCGGGTAGATGGTTAGACTCCGGCCCAGATCGCCTTGGAACAGCTTCTTAACAAATCGCCACAACTGAACATAGGAAGGGTCGAGAAGGCCCTGATTGCGCAAATAGGTCATTCTTGTCGCAGGATCGGACTCTTTCAACATCTCTGTCGTAAAGTAGCCATTCATGGGCATGAAGCGAAGCAGCATGAAGACAACAACAAAGACGATTATTATGGTTACGACTGAACGCAAAATCCTTTTAAAGATATACTTCGTCATAAAATCAGCACCTTCCACGATATGAAAGAATTGCCCGTAACGGTCCGGGCAATTCTTTCTCAACAGGGTGTCTGGAAATCGGCTTATTCCCCCGCCAACGCAGCAGCCTTCTTCACTTCGTAGTCGGCCTTGATTTCTGCAATCGTTTTTGCTGGCAGCACTTGGTCAATCACTTGCATCCCTTTATATCGTGTATTTCCAAACAGGGTCAAGGGTTCTGTGTAGGGTATGCTGCGGGTCATATAATAGCCTCTAAGGCTTGAAATCATGGGAATGACATAGGCGCCCTGGATCAGGAAAGCTTCTGCTTCGGCAAAGTACCCGTAACGTTCGCTCAAGTCGGAGGTATCGAGCGCCTTTTCAATCAGCTCATCAAAAGAAGGAACCTCGTAAAGGCCGACATTCTCAGCGCCGTCGGTTGTCATTCTGGCAAGAATACAGGAGGGATCCGAATAGGTCACGCTCAGGGAATCATAGTAGACATCATAATTGAGCGGATCCGCGACCGTGCTGTAGAAGCTGCTGGTCGCAAAGGCCAGTTGGATATCAATGTAATCAGAACCAATCGCTTCCTCGATCATTTTCTCCAGTAGTTGTGCCATGATGATTTCATCTTCATCATCAGTGCCTACGTAAAGTACCGTCACCGGAAGTTTGCCGTCAACTTTGTAGGAGGCGACCGGAAGCATATCAACTGTCGTCGCTTCAACCCCGAGGATATTCCCTTCCGAATCACACAGCTCCGCCACCGCTTTTTCCATGTATTCCCTTGCCAGGCTTTTGTTGAAGTAATCTGTTGCCTTGATGGCTGCCAGGGGTTCATAATCGGTGTAGTCTTTCCCTTTGTCATCGTAGATGATTTCTTCCGCGCATATGGTATTTCTCACCAGTCTTTTGGGCGTAACTGAGTCCCGCAGATAGGCAATCGATTCGCGATCAATTGCATGTTGCAGGGCGCGGCGGAAATTCTCATTATGGATGAAGGTCTTGAATTCTGGGTTGGCCGATTCAAAATCCAGCCAAAGATAATTGGTGCTGCTGCTGTGTTCTGTCGGTGCCAGTGACTCTGCCCATTCCGTGCCCTGCAACGAAGCATACTCCTCTGATTCCACAACGCACTCATCAATTTCATTGCGCTTGAACATCTCCAGAGCCGTTGTTCCATCAGGCATTTTCTGATACTCAATCGTCTTGATGGTCACGCTTTCGGCGTCCCAGTAATGCGGATTCTTGGTCAAGGTGATTTTTTTATCACGCTCGTATTCTGATATGTAATAAGCGCCACAGAATAACAGGTGTTCATGGTCAATCCCGAAATCCTCTCCCAGGTCAATTGCATAGGAATATTCAACCGGAAGCAAGAGCATGCTGCTTTCGATCAGGGACATGAAATAGGGCGCACCGGTATTAAGTGTGTACTGAACCGTAAGTTCATCCAAAGCCTTGACGCCCACCCTTTCATCAAAGGCTGCAACGACTTCACTTCGCACAAGATCTGTTTCTTCATCAGGATCGTCGATATCATCAAGATCCCAGTAATAATCGGCCAAGCCAGAAATGAGGGAGCGGATGACGCGCATTCCATAGGCATCATTCTGCGGATCGCCGATGTAACGTATCGCATCAACAAAATCATCAGCTGTCACGGTGAATCCCGTATCCTCTCCTTTGCTGTTAACCCATTTAATATCTTTACGAAGATGGAAGGTCCACACTGTACGGTCGTCGTTCACCTCCCAGGATTCGGCTAGAGACGGCTTGTACACGCCGTATTGATCCGGCTCGATCAAACCGTCAATGCAGTTGGCCATCAACCCCCGAACACCTGCGTATACCGTTGAATAATAGTTGAGTGACGGGTAATCGGACGAAAAGTATGTCCGATAGGTATCTTTGTAAACAAAATCGCTGACACCTGGTAATGTCGGCTTTTTCTGGCAGCCAGCACATAAGCCCAACAGCACGGCCAGTACAAGCAATACAGTGAATGTACGTTTCATTGCAATACCCCCTTATTCCTTTGTGGATAAACTTGCGAAGACGACTAAAGAGCCTATTCCATTTATAAATTAGCATCGATGAAGGCTCCGCTCAATGGATTTTGGGCATTCTTAACAGTATTTTAACGAAGAAATGATACATTATCTTGCAGATCAACTCACTCGTACGCCATAGCCAGCCGGGATGATATGATGAACCCGAGTTGCTGATGAGGTGTACCGGATGGCTACAAGAAAAGAAAGACATGCTGCCTGTATCAAGCAGATTTTGATCACAATCCCTGCAGCTGCCGCCTTGTTTTCTGCTTCATATTTTCTGACACACGCGTATACCACCGGCTTTTTGGGCATGTTCTTCATTGTCTTCATCAACACGTCCAGGCTGCCTGCACTCGAATGCCGTCTCCTGATCGCCTTCTTAACGTCTTTGACATGCTCCATCCTGTCGATCTTGCTTGGCATGCCAATCACCGCCTGCAACATTCTGAACTTGCTTTTCACCATAGGCCTTACTTGTGCCGCAACACATTATGCCTATGGTCTCTTTCGAAAACTGAAGGAGCAAAGTTTACACTCGCTCCAACAACTAAGTGCAACGGAACTTGTAACCAGTGTGAACAACCGGCTGTTAACCGAACGTGGACTTGAAAAGCTCCAGCAGCTCACGCTTTCCTGCGTTTTCGAGGTGAGCGGCTGTCATTCGGTACTCTACACTCCGGACAGCCTGGGCTTATCCATGAAATGCAAGTACCCCTCCGGGTTGATCCTTTATCCAACTGAACTCGGAGCCGCGGAAACCGCATGGAAACTTGGAGCGCCAGTCGGATACGGTACGGACCACTGCCCCAATACCTCTTTTCGCCATATACCTCTGCTTGCCAACGGCGAAGTAATCGCCGTGGTGAGCATCTTGTTTGATCCAAAAACCCGGAAAAATGACAAACTAATTGGAATCCTTGACCAGATTATGGTGAGGGCGGCCGTTGCCATGGAACGCCAGAAGCTGGCGGATGAACAGCAGAAAATTTATATGGAAAAAGAAGCTGAGCGCATCCGGAGCGATTTCTTGAGGGCGATATCGCACGACTTCCGCACACCACTGACAGGGATTATTGGGGCTTGTTCCGCTTTGACCTGTGATGAAACCCGTCTTGATGAGGATGAAAAAAAATCCATGGCAGAGGATATCCAGGAAGAAGCTTCCTGGCTTCTAAGAATGGTCGAAAATCTGCTATCCGCAACTCGTGTTGGGACGGAAGGGCCTAAACTCACGAAGTCACTCGAACCGGTCGAAGAAATTGTTTCAGAGGCGTTAAACCGTTCGTTCAGGCGATTCCCGCAAGTCAGGATTCATACCGACCTGCCTCAAGAATTTGTCATGGTGTCCGTTGATTCCACCCTCATTGTGCAGGTGCTCATGAACCTCATCGAAAACGCAGTCAAATACAGCGGCGGACAAAAACGCATCGATATTTCCGTCAGACAGGAGGGAGGACAAGTCACGTTCGCAGTACGTGATTACGGGAAGGGGTTGCTGCCAGAAGACCTGAATCATCTTTTTCAGCCAGCGACACGGAAAAGGGGCGATTTTGGGCACGGACTCGGACTTGGCCTCTCAATCTGCAAGAGCATCGTCAGTGCACACGGCGGCACCATTGAGGGGAGCAATAATGACTCGGGCGGTGCCACCTTTTCGTTCACGCTTCCCAATGAGGAAACACATGAGTATTAAGAACACCGTATTGCTGATTGAAGACGAAGAGTACATCGCCCGCGTCATTGAGACCGTGTTGAGGGCCAACGGCTATCGTGTCATCACCGCACATAGCGGTGCCATTGCCAATTCCTTAATCCCGTCACACATTCCTGACCTGGTACTGCTGGACCTCGGCTTACCCGATCTGGACGGAATTGATATATTAAAATCGTTGCGTTACTGGTCTGATATTCCGGTTATTGTCATCTCGGCAAGGGACATGGATAAGGATAAAGTCGAGGCCCTGGATCTCGGTGCCGACGATTATATTACCAAACCTTTCAGCACACCCGAGTTGCTGGCGCGGATCCGGGTTGCCCTGCGACACAGGGAAACAAAGCACTCACAAAACGATTCATACACGGTTGGCGGCTTCCATATCGATTTTGTTAAAAGACGGGTCACCGTTGACGGTGAATTGATCCATCTCACGCAAATTGAATACCGAATCGTTGAGCTTGTCGCCAGACAACCTGGCGTCGTCTTGACCTACGATTCGATAATCAAAGAAATTTGGGGGCCTAATTCTCCTTCAGACAACAACCGGATATTGCGCGTCAATATGTTCAATATCCGGCGGAAAATCGAAAAAAACAATATCTCAACCCGCTATATCCTGACAGAAATTGGCGTCGGTTACAGAATGGCCGAGCAGTAAGTTTCATGGTATCACTGCCCCGGGGAACCTAAGCAAATCTGCCCGCCAGGATAGCTTCAATCTGACTGTCGTCGGCAGAAATACCGTAGAACAGCTCCAGGAAATCCCTGACTTCCTCATGCAATGAATTGGAATAGACTTGCGGGTAAAAAATGGAACCCAGCCAGCGCAAACCCAGGTAGCGGTTGACCGAGGGCGGGTCGGCCAGAAAGCCGTAAGGTTGGGACGGCACGACGATCATGCGGCCTTCCTTCATGGCCGGCAAGGACATCCAGGCCGGATCGGCCAGCATTTCCTCCTGGAGTTTTACCCCGTCGATCAGGACGTAATCGGGATTCCACCCGATCACCTGCTCCATGGAAACCTCGCTGCCTCCGCCCTTGTTTGAAGCTTCCACATCAGCTACATTAATCACGGGTACGAAGTCAAGCACTTCACTGTGGAAAGACCCCACCGCATTGGTGCTGAGGCCCAGCTCCCCCAACGCCCAGTAAACACTGACGCGCTTTTCTTCCGGAATTTCGGCCTTGGCCTTATCAGACAGGGCCAGCGTCTCCTCACAATAGAGGGCCAGGGGATCAGTGCGCGAGGTGTCGCCGATCAGGCGGCCAATGTCGCGGTAAGCCTGCGGCATGCCCGTGAACATGGCTTCGATGAAGACTGTGGGGATCTTGATCTGATCCATCAACTGGTCCAAATCGTCCCGGGTCGTACCTTTTGTTTCGCCAATGTCCACAATCACCTGTGTCTCCGCCGCCAGGACGGTTTCAAGGTTGAAGTCCGGCCCCTTGCCATAAAACTTGCCCATTACGGGCAGGCTGCTGTATTTCGGATCGATCAGTTTTTGCTGGCTTTCCGTGAAGGGAAGCGAGATTCCGCACAGAAGGTCGGGGCAGGCTGTATAAAGGACAATATTGGCCAGCGTCCCGGACGGGGCAATACGGGTCAGTTCGGTTGGAAGTTCAATTTCGCGGCCGGCCGAATCAAGGAAAACATTCCGTTTTTCCTCCTGAGTCGGGAACGGTGCCGTTTGCGGCGGATCCGTTTCCTCCGGCGGAGTGGCGGGAGCACAGGCGGCTGGCAGAAGCAGAGCCAGGATCATCACCGCGAGAATAAGCGGCAGCCATCTTTTTTTTCCTTTTATCATTTTTTCCTCCTAAGAATTTGGTTTCCTTATCCTGACAAAATCGGGCAAGACCGTCACATCGCCAGTCTGTGCGCTCTCTTCCAGGCGGATGGGTATCCCGTATACATGAGAGAGCAAGGACTCTGACAAGACGTGATGGGGCGGGCCATAGGCATAGGCCGTTTGCCCGCTGATCAGAAGCACGTCATCAGCGTAAAGAAAAACGTGCTGTGGGTTATGGGTTGAAAACAAAACCAGGTAACCGCGGTCGGCAAGCTCCCTGATCTGCTCCAGCACACGTATCTGGTTGCCGTAGTCGAGGCTGGCGCACGGTTCATCCATGATTAAGAGGGGGGCATCCTGGGCAACAGCGCGGGCGATGAGTGCCAGCTGCTGTTCACCTCCGGACAACTGGTCGAAACGCCTGTCCGCGAATTTTTCAATTTTCAACAGACGCAAGGCTTGAGCTGCGCGCTGTTTCTCCTTTCTCCCCGGCTGGGAAAAGACACCGAAAGAGGCGGTTGTCCCCATGAGCACAAGCTCGGATACGGAGAATTGAAAGTCTCCCGGCTGCGTCTGTGGAATGTAAGCCATTTCCCTGGCACGTTTGCGGATGGACAATTCCGGCAGGCTGCTCCCGTTCACCATGATCCGGCCCTGCTGCAAGGGCAGGATGCCGAGAATCAATTTGAACAGGGTCGACTTGCCCGCCCCATTGGCCCCCAGGACCCCCACGGCCCGGCCTCCCGGTGATTGGAAAGAAAGATCCTTCAGAACCGGGTCAAGCCGGTAGCGGAAGGAGAGGTCACTGACTTCGAGGCCCCGGGTCATGGTAGTCATGCAGCCAACTCCCTGCGGCCCTGGCGAAGAATCAGATAGATGAAGAAGGGCGCGCCGACAAAAGCGGTCAGAATTCCGAGGGGAATCCCGCTACTTGTTGCCCGGCGGGCGATATCATCGACAAAAATCATGAAACCTGCCCCGATCAAGGCCGAAGCGGGGAGCGAAAACCGATTGTCCGCCCCGGTAATCATTCGGGCCATGTGGGGGATGACCAGGCCAATCCAGCCAATCACCCCGCTGACTGAGACACAGGTCGCCGTGATCAGGGTTGAAGCCATGACGAGAACAAACCGGATCAGACGTATGCGGACACCCATGGAAGCCGCCGCTTCTTCACCCATGGTCAAAACGTTGAGCTGCCAGCGCAAGAGCATGATGAGTATCATGCCGCCCAAGATGAGGGGAGCGGCAAAAAACAGCTGTTTCATCTGCGATGAATTCAGTGAGCCCATAAGCCAGTAAGTGATGGCGGGCAACTGGTCTGTCGGATCCGCTACCAGCTTGACCAGCGACAGGCCTGCCGAGAAAAGTGAGCTGACCACCATGCCCGTCAGGATGAGAGCCAGAATACGCTGGGCCCTGACAAAGGAGGTCAGTATCAGAACCAGGAGGATGGACACCAGACCAAACAAAAAAGAGAGCGAGGTGATGGCGGAGGCGGGCAAGCCCCACAAAATGGCGAGGGCCGCGCCGAATCCCGCGCCAGAAGAGGCACCCAGAACATCCGGCGAAGCCATGGGATTCCGGAATACCCCCTGAAAGGTGTGGCCCGCCACCGACAGGCCTGAACCGACCAGAAGGCCGAGCGCGATGCGGGGCAGGCGGACATTAAGCAGAACCGTATGGACTTCGGCCGGAAAGACCGCTCCCGTCCCGAAAATCCGGCTCCAGAAGAAGCGGACGATGGTGGCGGGGCTGATGCCATACCAGCCGACCGCAAAGGAGAGAATGACGATGCCGGTCAGCGCCGCGGCCATGATGGCGAAACGCCAGGTCATGCGCTTCCGGGATCCAGGTTTCTCCTCTTCTCCAACCGGCACATCCTGCGGAGTCGCTGCCTGGGGAATGGCTGTTTTGTCCTTTGCCAGTGCACTGCCCCAGCTGGTACGTTTTTGGTGGGCCATGGTCTGGCTGCCGTTGACCAGCTCAATTTGAACCAGTGAGGGATGCGATGCGATTATCTGTCTCCGCTCGCGGATGCACCCTTTTTCTTCTTCCGTCAGGGTGGAGCGGCCGGCTGATCGTTCAAATGAACTCTCATGCTTCCAAACAAGAACCACCGGCCGCGAGCGGTCATCCAACAAGGAGAGGACCCGCTGATAAAAGTTGTCAATCAGAAGCTCATCGCCGCCGAGCTCATCGAGGATCAGCAGCGTGCCCGGCCGATCCAGGAGCCTGCAGGCAGTGTCATGAAAGCGGTCGAGATCAAAACGGCGCCCTTTTTCATCGGCTATGAGGAAGCAGTCATCTTGGGGAAAGGAAGTCCGGTCATGGTGTCTGACGGTCAAAAAACCTGTTCCCCGCTGGTTGGCGGCAGCAACATGGGCAAATCCCTGTTTTGTTTCATCGGCGTCGATATGCCGGATCGTCATATAGCCTGCCGGCACCGCCTGCATGTCGTCAATCAGGTGCTGAACAAGGGTCGACTTGCCGGAGCCGATGGCGCCCGTAAGCAGGATGTGACGCCCGCTTCCTTCTAACAGATCAATTTGAGAACGTATGAAAGCGAGAAGCGCTTTCTCATCTGCGGGATAGGCGAAGGAAACCCTCTCAGCCAGTCTGTCCATGGATGCTGTCCTGCCTGCTCAAAGCTTTCTTCTGGCTTCCAGTTTTCCGGCCCGCACGGCAATCATCTGGGCCGCGATGCTGATGGCGATCTCCTCCGGTGTCTCGCCGCCAATGTCAAGGCCGATGGGCGTGACCGCACGTTCAAGCGCTTCTTTGGTATGTCCGCGTTCCATGAGTAGCCTGTCGATCGTCTGTGTTTTGTGACGGCTGCCGATGACCCCGATGTAGCGCGCCGGCGTTGCAAGGACCTGGTCCTCGACGTCCAGATCATTGCTGTGGCCGCGGGTCATGATGCAGACATAGTCTTCCGGGCCGATGGTGACTGATTGGCCGATATCCTTCAAATCGCAGAGTCTGACATCATAAGCGCCCGGAAAAAGGGCGGGATCGGTGAACTCCTCACGATCATCGAGGACAACGACCGCAAAGTGCACCTTGGACAGAACAGGCGCCAGGGCCTGGCCGACGTGACCGCCTCCGAAAATGTAGACGACACCGGGCACCACCAGTTCTTCGACGTAAAACCGGTGACCGCAAAGCTCAAAGGTTCGCCCCCGCTGGCAGAGCAGATGGGGTTCGGCCAGTAAAGCCCTGGTACAGGCGTCCTCTTCGGGAAAACCCGTAAACTGACAACCCTTCATGGAAAAGTCGGGGTCAGCCGGATTGGCGCCCTCCGGCGCTGTGAAAAGGGCCAGCCCCAACGGGCCCTTTTCGCTGATATCGGTCAGCAGCCAACTTGGCTGGCGCCTTTTGATGGCTTGACGGGCGGCCTTTACGATGCGCAGAAGCTCCTGATCGCTGCCCTTAAGGAAGAGATAGTGGACGGTCGCATTGCCGCCGCAGATCATGCCAATGTCCTCAATCTGATTCTTGGTCAAAAAGAAGTGATGGATATCGGAACGCCGGTCACGGATGGCTTCCTGTGCAATGGACAGGGAGTGAAGTTCAACAGCGCCGCCGCCCACAGTGCCCGCAAGGCGGCCTGTCGGGCCCACAAGCATGCGGGCGCCCTCCCCGCGCGGGGTTGCTCCCGAGCTTGCCGTTACGGTCGCAAGCACCGTATCCTGTTTATCCTCCAAGGCTGATTCAAGTGCTTTGAGTACGGAGTCCATAACCATTTCCACGCTTTCTTATCCATTCGCCACCCGGCTGGTTAATCTTCTGTGGAAATATTATAGCCGATTTACATTCAAATACAAGTCGCCCTCATCGAGGAACTGAACCCTCCTTATGGAGCATGGCAGCACCGATGATGCCTGCATCGTTGCCCAGCCGGCTGATCAATACGGGGGGCAGCGAAAGGATAAAATCGTCCGGTTTTTCGGGCTCAAGGAGATTGCGAAGCGGCTCCAGAAGCAAATCCCCCGCACGGCTGATGCCGCCGCCCAGGAGGATGATGTGGGGACGGTAGAGTACCGTCAGCGTCCGTATGCCCGCAGCCAGGTAGGCAGCATAACGGTTCAGAACCCGCAAAGCGGCAGGGTCGCCCGTCCGGACAATATCGAAAAATATTTTCACGTTCTCCGAGGGCCTGTCCTGCCGAATCAGCCGGCGCAAAGGTGTCTCACCCGCTTCGAGCAGACTTTCCTGGAGAAGGCGATTCAGACCCCGGATTGAAATGAACATCTCGAGGCATCCTCTTCTGCCGCAAGTGCACAAGGGCCCGTTCTCCGCCATAATCGCAGAATGTCCGGGCTCGATCCCCAAGCCGGTCGCGCCACGGAATATCTTGCCCTTATAAACAAAGCCTCCCCCCAGCCCCGTGCCCAGCGTAAGAAGCAGGGCACTTTCAAAGGAACTCGCCTCGCCGGCCAAATACTCTCCCCACGCGGCGCAGTCCCCGTCGTTGCCTGTTTTGATCACGGTTTGGGGAAAGTGCTGCTTAAGGAGGGAAATGAAGTCGATGTGATCCAGGTACAAATTGGGGGCTTCAATCATCAAACCCGTTTCCCCGTCAACAAGACCGGGCAGGCCAAGTCCGATGGCGCTGAGATCGGACAGCTTGAGCTTCCTGCGGGCGAGAAGATTGTCAATGCAAAGGGCCATGCTTTCCGCCAGGGATTCAGCAGGCCTTGGCACTTTCGTCTTGACAGTCTCACGATCGGCTATCCTGTGACTGTCGTCAACCAGACCGACCGCTATGTTGGTTCCGCCCAAGTCAATGCCAATAGACCAACTCATGAAAAACTACCTCCCGGCTGACCGGTCATTCATTCGATAGTATACTTGAAGCGACGGCTCGATTACGAGAGGAGGTCACTATGGACAGATACGAAACTGAATCCTGTCATCATATTACACTTGACGGCCCCTTGCCGCCCGATCCTGTTTTTGAAGCGGGCATTCGCCGCGCTCCCCGCCGCGAGGCCAGGCTTTCGGAGAAAGAGCGCGCGATTGCTCTGAAAAACGCTTTGCGCTATATCCCCGTGCAACACCACGAAATCATGGCTTCCGAATTCTTGAGGGAACTCGACCGGCACGGGAAGATCTATGGCTACCGCTACCGGCCGCAGGGGAGGCTGTTTGGCAAACCGATCGACCAGTACAAGGGAAATTGCATCGAAGGCAAGGCCTTCCAGGTCATGATCGACAACAACCTGGATTTTGAGGTGGCCCTTTATCCCTACGAGCTGATCACTTACGGAGAAACGGGCGCAGTCTGTCAAAACTGGATGCAGTACCGGCTGATCAAGCAATACCTGGAAATTCTGACCGATGAACAGACCCTGGTCCTCTTCTCAGGGCACCCCGTCGGCCTCTTCCACAGCCCGCGTTCGGCACCCCGGGTCATCCTGACCAATGGCCTCATGATCGGCCAGTACGACAACCTGGAGGACTACAACCGGGCCTCTTCCATGGGGGTATCAAGCTATGGCCAGATGACTGCCGGCGGCTGGATGTACATCGGACCGCAGGGCATCGTACATGGCACCTACAACACCCTGCTCAATGCCGGCAGGCAGGAGCTGGGCATCCCCAATGAGGGAAACCTGGCCGGCCGTCTTTTCGTCAGTTCCGGCCTGGGCGGCATGTCGGGCGCACAGGGCAAGGCCTGCAAGATCGCCGGGGGCGTCGCCATCATCGCCGAAGTTGATCCTTCGCGCATCAAGACCCGGCATGAACAGGGCTGGGTTGATGTCATTGCCGATTCCTGTGAAAAGGCCTTTTCAACCGCGGCCGAAGCCATGGCGGAAAAGGAAGCGCTGGCCATCGCCTATCACGGCAACATCGTTGACCTTCTCGAGTTCGCGATCGACCGGATGATCCCCATCGAGCTCTTGTCGGATCAGACCTCCTGTCATGAACCCTATACGGGAGGCTACTGCCCGCAGGGTCTGACCTACGACGAGCGGACCGCCATGCTGGCGGAGGATCCGGACCGTTTCAGGGAATACGTAAACCGGTCGCTGGCTGCCCATTACCGGGCTATCAAAACCCTGACTGAAAGAGGAACCTATTTCTTTGATTACGGCAACTCCTTCATGAAGGCAGTCTTCGACTCCGGCGTCCGCGAGATCTCCAAAAACGGTGAAAATGACCGTGATGGCTTCATCTGGCCTTCCTACGTGGAGGATATTATGGGCCCTCTGCTCTTTGATTATGGCTATGGCCCCTTCCGATGGGTGTGTCTTTCAGGCAAAGATGAAGATCTTCGTTTGACGGATCAGGCTGCCATGTCCTGCATCGATCCCGAAAGGCGCTATCAGGACCGCGATAACTACAACTGGATCCGGGACGCGGAAAAGAACAAGCTGGTGGTCGGCACCAAAGCCAGGATTTTGTACAGTGATGCCCTGGGACGGATGGAAATCGCCCTCAAGATGAATGAACTTGTGAGGCAGGGGAAAATCGGCCCAGTCATGATCGGCCGCGATCACCACGACACGGGCGGCACGGATTCGCCCTTCCGGGAGACCTCCAACATATATGACGGCAGTAATGTGACCGCCGATATGGCAACTTCGGTCTTCGCAGGCAACGCAGCGCGCGGCATGAGCCTTTGTGCCCTCCATAACGGAGGAGGGACCGGGATTGGCAAGGCCATCAACGGCGGTTTCGGCTGCGTCCTGGACGGATCCGAACGCATCGACCAGGTGCTTCGCAATGCCGTGCTCTGGGATGTCATGGCCGGCGTTGCCCGGCGCGCCTGGGCGCGAAGCCGGAATGCCATTGAAACTGCAGAAGAATACAACCGGATCATGAAAGGCAAAGATTACCTGACCCTGCCCTACCTGGCAGATGACCAGCTGATCCAAAAAACACTCAGGGAAGGATAAGGGTATGACTGAAGGCAGAAAAATCCTTGAATGTGTCCCCAATTTCAGTGAGGGAAGAAATGAAGAATCAATCGAGCGGATTGTCGCCCCCCTCAAGGCCCGGCCGGGTGTCCGGCTGGTCAACTATGAAGGAGATCGCGATTACAACCGGCTGGTGGTAACCGTTCTGGGTGACCCGCAAGCTGTAAAGGAAGCCATACTGGATGCGGTCGGAATTGCCACCGAATTGATTGACCTTAACCATCACCAGGGTGAACACCTCCGGATGGGCGCGACCGATGTAGTCCCGCTGATCCCCATCCGCAATATGACCGTCGGGGAAACAGTGGAACTGTCCAGGGAATTGGGCCGCGCCATCAATGAACGCTACGGAATCCCCGTTTTTCTCTATGAAGATTCAGCCTCTTCGCCCGACAGGGTCAACCTGGCCAATATCCGGCGGGGCCAATTTGAGGGTATGGCCGAAAAACTGTTGCTCCCTGAATGGGAGCCCGACTTCGGTCAACGGAAAATTCATCCAACGGCCGGGGTAACAGCTGTCGGGGCACGCTTCCCGCTCATCGCCTATAACATTGACCTGGGAACGGACAAGCTTGAAATTGCCAACCGGATCGCCCGCGCCATCCGCCAGTCTGGCGGCGGCTTTCAATTCATCAAGGCGGGCGGAGTCGAACTCAAGGAAAAGGGAATCGTTCAAGTCACCATGAATATCACCGACTACCGCAAAAATCCCATCTACCGCGTCTTTGAGACCGTCCGCATGGAAGCGGCCCGCTACGGTGTTCCCGTCATCGGAAGCGAGATCATCGGCCTGGCCCCCCTGGACGCCTTGACGGGCTCACTGGAGCATTATCTGGGCCTCCATGGCTTCGACGACACCAAGATCATCGAGCACTGGCTGATGGACGATTAGGGGGAAGAAAATTCGTGGACTTTTCTGAAATTCTGGACCGCAGGCATACAGGCTCCATGAAATGGGACAATAACCCTGGCCCGCTGGACCCTGAAAAATCCCTGATCCCCCTGTCGGTGGCCGACATGGAATTTCGCAGCCCCCGGCCCATCAGGAATCGCCTGAAAGAGCTTGCTGAAACAGGTATATGGGGCTACACGGGCCCCCGGCCCGACTATTTTGAGGCCTTGGACCGCTGGTACCGGATCCGCCATGATTTCCCCCTTGACCCCGCTTGGGTAGTGCCAACGGTCGGGGTCGTCCAGGCCGTCTATGCCGCTGTCAGAGCTTTTTCCAAAGCCGGTGACAAGGTCCTGATCCAGACCCCTGTCTACCACCCCTTTTACCGGGCCATTGAGATGAACGGCCGCCGCCTCCTGACCTCCCCCCTCCTGATCCGGAAAGGCCGTTACGAGATTGACTTGGACGACCTGGAAACCAAGATGAAAGAGGCCTCCCTCTTCATCCTATGCTCTCCCCACAATCCGGTGGGCCGGGTTTGGAATCGGGCAGAGCTGGATGATATGGCCCGCCTTGCAGCACGCCATCGTGTCTTTGTCATCTCAGATGAGATCCACTGTGATTTTACTTTCGGAACCAAGCATACCGTCTTCAGCCAAGTGGCCCGATCCCATAACTGCCGCCATCTCCTGGCTTTCTCCGCCTCCAAGACTTTCTCCCTTGCTGGCCTTGGCCTGGCCAGCATCATCCTGGAAGATGAGGACGACCGGGATCTTTACGAGTGCCGGGTCCGGACAGACGGAATCAATTCCCACTCCTCTTTCGGCTACGCCGCTGCTGAGGCCGCCTATACCCTCTGCGATGACTGGTATTTTGCCATGCTGGACTATGTCTACGGCAACTACCAGCTCCTCAAGGATTTCACGGTCAAAAAGATGCCCAAGGTTCATCTTTTCGATCTGGAGGGAACCTACCTGGCCTGGCTGGATTTCCGGCCGGTCTGCCCTGACCACGAAAAACTGGAGGCGGCTTTGGTCGGGGCCGGTCTCTACTTCAACCAGGGTTCCATGTTCGGTCAGGATGGCCGGGCTTTTGAACGGATCAACCTGGCCTGTCCCCGCAAGATCCTTCTGGCCGCCCTGGAACGCCTGGAGAGAGTCTATGACCGCCTGGTGGCAGAACTTTAGCCGGGCTCAGAAAAGAATTTCAAGGAGACTGACATGGCCTATTTCATGATGGAACACGCCGCCGAACTGGCAACTCCCTGCGGGACAAAAGCCAGGGAAGGATCTGAAATGAAAGACCTTTTGCTCATCCCGGACGGGGCGGTCATTTGGCGGGACGACATCATCGTATTTGTCGGAACCACCCATGAGGCTCACGATTGGATCGAGCGAAAGCTTCAGTCAGGGAATCAACTTGATCGCCTGGACGCTTCAGGACGAACGGTCATTCCCGGCTTTGTTGACCCCCACACCCATTTCGTCTTCGGGGGCTACCGGGACCAGGAATTCAACAGGCGGCTTCAGGGTGCTTCCTACATGGAAATCATGGAGGCCGGCGGCGGCATTGCGTCGACCAACAAGGCGACAAAAGAAGCTTCCGAAGATCAGCTTTATCAATCAGGCTGGCAGCGGCTTGACCGGATGCTGGAACTCGGCATTACAACGGTCGAAGGGAAAACAGGGTATGGGGAAGACACGGAAACCGAGGACAAGATGCTCCGTGTCTTGGAAAGGCTGGACCGCGATCACCCGGTCGATATTGTCAAAACCTACATGGGAGCGCACGCCCTGCCGCGCCGTTTTAAGGGGAATACAGCCGCTTACATTGATTACCTGATTGAGGAAGGACTCCCCATGGCCCGTGGCCGGGCAGACTTCTGTGACGTCTTCACGGAAAAAGGAGTCTTCGAGCTGGAAGACTCTGAACGCCTCCTGGAAGCTGCCAGGGCCATGGGTTTCAAACTGAAAATGCATGCGGACGAAATCGTCCACCTGGGCGGGGCCGGCCTGGCAGCAAAACTGGGGGCAACCAGCGCCGACCATCTGCTCAAGGCCTCCGACCGGGATTTGCTTGCCATGCGAGATGCCGGCGTGATCGCCACCCTGCTGCCCCTGACAGCCTTCAGTCTCAAGGAATCCTATGCCAGAGGCCGTTTCATGATCGACCAGGGGCTGGCGGTCGCCCTGGGCACCGACCTTAACCCAGGCAGCTGTTATTCGCAGTCCATTCCGCTTATGATCGCCCTGGCGGCCATCTATATGGACTTCACCGTGGAGGAAGCTTTGACGGCGGTCACCCTCAATGCCGCTGCTTCCATCGGCTTGGCAGAAAGCCGGGGGTCGCTGGAGGAGGGCAAGCAAGCAGACATCCTGATTCTGGACTGCCCCAACCACGGGCACCTGTCTTATCACTTCGCCATGAATCTGGTCGAAATTGTCGTCAAGGACGGCAGGCTGGTCAGACCCAAATAAACGGGCCGCAAAACAGTCTATTCCCTGTTTATTTGTATGTGGCGCCGGATGGCCTCGACCGCGACCCGGATGCCCCGCATGGTATCGTGGCTTTCGGTGTCATCCATCCCCAGGGCACGCCTCTCCTGATTCCAGATGGTATTGAGGATGCAGGCCGCTTTTGCCCCCAGTGACTGGCAGACAATGTAGAGGGCTGCGCTTTCCATCTCGGAGGCCAGAGTGCCGCCCTTCAGCCAGGCCTGCCATTTGTTTTCCAGTTCATAGCTGACGGGCATACGCTCCGGTGAATGTTGGCCGTAAAAGGAATCCTTGCATTGGACCACACCGGTATGGTAGCGATAGCCTCCTGCTTTGGCGGCATCCGCCAGACAGCCGGTCAGTTCGAAATCGGCGACAGCGGGAAATTCAATGGGCAGGTATTCACGCGAGGTGCCTTCCATCCGGATGGCACCCGTAGCAATGACCAGGTCTCCGCCCATGACCTCCAGGCTCATGCCGCCGCAGGTTCCCACCCGGACAAAATAGCGGACGCCGGTCATGTAGAGTTCTTCAACACCGATGGCTGTGGAAGGCCCCCCCATGCCGGTTGACATGACCAGGACAGGCTCATCTTCAAGGCTTCCAAGCCAGCTGGTGTATTCGCGGTTGATACCCAGAAAGCGCGGTTGATCCAGAAGGCCGGCGATCTTTTCGACACGGCCTGGATCGCCGGGCAGGATAGCGTATTGGGCGCCATGGGAATCGTCAAGCTGAATGTGATAAAGTTTTTCCATTGTTTTCCTCCCGACAGGCTATTCTATGAATAACTTTTACCAGCGTAGGCGAGGGCAATGGCGGCAGCGACCCGGGCATTGTCCAGCACCAGCGCGATGTTGGCCTTCAGGCTGTCACCGCCGGTCCGCTCCACGACACGGGCCAGCAGGAAGGGTGTCACCTCTTTGCCTGTGATGCCGGCCGCCTCAGCCTCGGCCAGGGCCGTTTCGATCGCTTCATTGATAACCATGCTGTCCATGGCCGCTTTTTCGGGAATGGGGTTGGCCACGACCATGCCGCCGGGGAAACCAAGTGCCCGCTGGGCGCGGAAGGCCTCCGCGACCGCGCCGGGATTGTCAGCCCGGATGGCCAGGGGGAAGCCGCTTTCCCGTGTATAGAAAGCCGGCATCTCGTCTGTGCCGTAGCCGATGACAGGCACACCCCCCGTTTCAAGATATTCCAGGGTCCGGCCAATATCCAGAATGGACTTGGCCCCTGAACAGACTACGGCAAGGGGTGTTTTCTGAAGTTCGACCAGGTCTGCGGAGATGTCCAGGGTGTCCTGCCCGCCCCGGTGAACACCGCCGATGCCGCCCGTGGCGAAAAAGTGGATGCCTGCCAAATGGGCTGCAATCATGGTGCCGGCTACCGTTGTCGCGCCCGTAACCCGCGATGCCAGAACAAAAGGCAAGTCCCTGCGGGATGTCTTGGTAACCGTAAGTCCTTCCTTGCCCAGCCGTTCAATCTCTTCCGGCGCCAGACCGATCTTCAGCCTGCCGTCAAGGACCGCAATGGTCGCGGGCAGGACTCCGCAGTCCCTGATTATCTTTTCCACCTCAAGTGCCGTTTTGACATTGTCCGGGTAAGGCATACCATGGGAAATAATGGTGGACTCCAGGGCAACGACCGGCATGCCCTCACTCACAGCCCTTTGGACCTGATCGGAGAGATTAAGATAGTCGTCTAATTCTTTCACTTGATTACCTCAATGATCACTTCTTCCGCCCTCTCGGACAGAAGCTCGGATGAAAGCGACGGGTTGACCGCCTCATCCGACTCGACCGACAGGGTAGCTGCCGCAACACTGTAACGGGCTACCTCCTGGAGACTTCCGGTCCGATTGGCCGACCAGGCAAAGATGGCAGCCATGGCATCTCCCGCACCCGTCGCGTTTCCATCATGGAGGATCCTGCCGGGACGTGCAAGGACCAGGTCGGGGCCATGGGAAAAAAGAGCGCCGTCAATCCCAAGTGAAAGGCAGACACGGCTGATACCCATCCCCGCTATCCGTCTGACGGCCCGGACAGCGTCGGCGATTGACGCGACCCTGACTCCCGTCAGATGCCCCGCTTCCAGCCGGTTGACCTTGAGACCATGGAGGCGGGGAAGAATACCGGTCAGCCTGTCCATCTTGGCGGTTGAGACGGCGTCGGCGAAGAGAGGAACCGTAAAGGAAGAGGCCAGCGATGCCAGTATGGGAGCAGGCAGATTGGGGTCAAGGATGGCGCCGCAGCATTGCTCCGGGCTGCCAAGCCTGGTCCAGGATGTGACGTCATCGGCTGTCAGGGAGTCAAAGAGGGCCATGTCATTGACAGCGACGGCCATGTCACCCTCATCATCATGAACGGCCAGGTAACGGGAACTTCTCTCCCCTTCTTTGATGATGGCCGCGGAGAGATCTACACCGGCCTCCGCCGCCCGGCCGGCCAGGACAGTTCCAGCCCTGTCATCACCCAGGACGGTAAGAAAGAGCACACGGCTGCCGATGCCGGTCAGATTGCGGGCCATGTTGAAACCAACACCGCCAGGCCGCTCAGTGATGATGCCGGGGTTGGAGTCACGAAAGCGGAAAGCAGCCGATGGCCTGGCCAGGATATCCAGATTGATGCCGCCGGCGATAAGCCAGGGAAGGGCTTCTCCCTGATACCTCTCCATATCCTGCCTCTATGCTTGTCCCTTGAAATAGGGTTGACCCAGGGCCCTGGGCGGTGTCGAGCGCTCAACAAAAATGACCAGGATCAAAAGCGTCAGCGCATAGGGCAGCATGGCCAGGATTTGGGTCGGCAGCCAGGGGATCCCCGCCATAACAACTGTGAGCGCCTGGGCAAAGCCGAAGAGCAAGCAGGCCAGCGTTGCACCGATGGGTTTCCAGTTGCCGAAAATGACGGCTGCCAGCGCAATGAAGCCCTGGCCTGAGATAACCGTTGGTGTAAAGCGATAGCTGATGGTCAGGGATGTCACGGCCCCGCCCAGACCCGCCATGACACCGGAAAGGATGGTCGCCACATAGCGGATCCGGGTCACATTGACCCCCAAAGTGTCCGCCGCGCCGGGATGCTCACCGCAGGCCCGGACACGGAGGCCGACCCTGGTTTTGTAGAGTACGAACCAGATCAGTACCGCAAAGGCAAAGGCAAAAATCACGGTCAGATCAATTTCCGCGGACTCCAGAAGCCTGGATTTCGACTTGTCAATCCCCAGAAGCCCGAATACCTTGGGCAAGGGCGTGCTGATGGTCGAGTTTGACTGGGCTGCGCCATTAAAGAGGAATCGCGTCAGGAAGACGCCAATCCCCAGCCCGATGAAGTTGATGGCAATGCCTGAAATAAGCTGATTTCCCTTGGCTGTCACGGCAACGAAGGCGTGAAGAACCGCCAATGTGGCACCGAAAGCGGCACCGACCAAAAGTCCGAACCAGGGGCTGCCCGTGAAATGGCAGAGAATGGAAGCGCCGCAGGCACCGAAAGCCATCATTCCCTCAAGGCCGATATTGTCCACTCCGGCACGCTGGGTAATAACCCCTCCGAGTGCTGTGAAAATGAGCGGAGCCGAATACATCAGGCTGATGGAAACCGTCAGAAGAACCGTATTCAAAAGGCTCATGGCTTACTCCTTTCTTTCCAGGCGTTCCGCCAGCCTGGGCAGGGCCGGGGCAAAAGCAATACTGAGCACCAGGGCGCCGATCATGATGTTGATGATTTCTGTCGGTGCGCCCAGCCGGGATTGGATTTCGGTCCCGCCCAGCTTCAGCGCCGAATAGAGAAGGGCGGCGAAGATACAGCCGATCGGGTGATTGCCCGCGATCAGGGCAACCGAAATCCCATCCCAGCCGTAGCCTTCCGTCGCTCCCAGCATGGTGATGAAATAGGAAGTTGACATGACCAGCATGGCACCGCCCAAAGCAGCCGTGCCGCCCGAGATAAACATGGAAAGAAGCGCATTCCGTTTGACGGGCATGGCTGCAAATTCGGCAGCATAGTAGTTGTAGCCCACGGCACGTAATTCAAAACCAAGGCGGGTGTATTTCAAAATAATCCATAAAAGAAGGGTGACGGCAATCATGACCAGAATGGCGTAGCCCGCGTCCGTTCGCACCAGGCTTTCCATCCAGGGGTGTTTGGCGATGAGAGCCTCGCCTTCAGCCGTTGTCCGGAACTCCCGGCTGAAAAAAGTAATTTTCGCTGTATCAAAAATTTCGGGGGAGTGCTGTGTTCCGGGAACTTTGACACTTTTCATGTTGACGATGAAATTCATGAAATAGTAGGCAATCCAGTTCAGCATGATCGATGAAATGACTTCATGAATACCGAAGCGGTTTTTAAGATAAGCCGCAAAACCGGCGTAGAGCCCGCCGATCACAAAAGCGCAGAGCATGATGAAGATCGGATGGATGATGGCCGGCATGGGGACGTAATAGCCAAGAATAGCGCCGGTGATCTGCCCCATGATAAATTGGCCGTCTGCTCCGATATTGAACATGCCCGTTCGGACTGCAAAAGAAACGGCAAGGCCCGTCATGACGATGGGGACGGCATTGACGAGGACCTGTGCCATGCGGCGGGTGCTCGAGGTAATCCCCGTAATCAGGAGGCTGTATCCCCGCCCCGGGTCGAAGCCGCCGAGCAAAAGGGTAACCGCTCCGACCAGAAGGCCGACAAGAATGGCGCAGAAGACGGCTGTGAAAGGCCTTTTCAGAGCCTGGATGACAAACTTTCTCATTGACTGCCTCCCGCCATCAAGAGACCGACGGCCTGTTCATCAGTTTTTTCAGGATCCAGGTCAGCCACAATCTGACCGTTGTAAATCACGTTAATGCGATCAGCGATATCGAACACCTCATCGAGTTCATAGGAAATAAGCAGAACTGCCCGCCCCTGATCCCGCTGTTCGACCAGGGCATTGCGGACGTACTCGATGGCACCGACGTCAAGGCCGCGTGTCGGCTGGCAGGCCAGGAGCAGATCAGGTTCCTGCTCAACGGTACGCGCCACGATGACCTTCTGCTGATTGCCGCCGGACAATTCCTTGGCCCGCTGAAGCGCGCAACCCGCCGGCCGAATGTCAAACTTATCAATTTGCCGATTGGCATAATCGTTTATTTTTTTCCATGAAAGCAAACAGTTCCTGCCCTGGAAACGTTTCTGCTTATAAGATTCGAGGATCAGATTTTCTCCAACCTGAAAATCCAGTACAAGCCCGCGCTTGTGGCGGTCTTCATGAATGGTCCGGATCCCGGACCGGTGCGTATCGACAGGCAGGCCGTTTTCGATATGCTGCCCATTGACAATGATTTCACCTTTTTCAGACTTCCTCAGACCGGTGATGGCCTCGATCAGTTCTGTTTGGCCATTGCCGTCCACACCCGCGATGGCCAGGATTTCGCCCCTTCGGACATAAAGTGACAGATCTTTCACTTTTTCGATCCCGCGATTGTCTTTAACGGTCAGGTCATTGATCTCCATGATGACCTCACCGGGTGCCGCGGGATCTTTCTCAGTGGTCAGCATGACCTCCCGGCCCACCATCATGGAAGCCAGATCCTTTTCAGTCACGTCCTCGACCCGCACGGTATCGACCACCTTGCCCCGGCGGATAATGGTGCAGTATTCCGAAGATGCGATGATTTCTTTCAACTTATGCGTGATGATGATGACGGTTTTGCCAACCTCGACCAGCCGGTGCATGGTCACAATCAAATTGTCGATCTCCTGGGGGGTAAGCACTGCCGTGGGCTCGTCAAGAATCAGAATATCGGCTCCCCGGTAGAGAGCCTTCAGGATTTCAACCCGCTGCTGCGTGGCAACTGAAACGTCCATAATCACTGCCCGGGGATCGACTTCCAAACCGTACTTTTCACCGAATTCACGTATGGTCCGGTTCATTTTTTCGCGATCCAGGCGCCCGAAGGATCGGATCGGCTCACTGCCCAGGACAATGTTTTCAGCGATGGTCATGTTCTCGACCAGCATGAAGTGCTGGTGAACCATGCCGATTCCGTGGGCGATCGCCTGTTTTGGATTTTTGATCTCACATGGCTCACCCATGATCCGGATTTCTCCCGCGTCTTTGGTGTAAAGTCCGTAGAGAATCTTCATGAGTGTCGATTTACCTGCGCCGTTTTCCCCAAGCAGGGCGTGAATGGTTCCTTTGCGTACGGTCAAGTCGACGTGATCGAGCGCCCTGAGTGTTCCAAATGACTTGGAAATGCCATACATCTCTACAGCATAATCGGCGGCCTCCCCCTGGTTCCCACCCGGGGCATGGAACGCTTCATTCATATTCCCGACCGGGCTTTCGTCGGGAAGGGTCCGGGTGTCCTGCTCCATACTTCAGTCTCCATAATAGTCGCCCGGCCACCCTGTAAAGAGTGTCCGGGCGTTCATGCCGTCCTTAAGCCGGAAGGCATTTATCTGCTATCCGAGCTTGCTCTTGAAGGTTTCAAATTCCGCGGCGGTGATGGGCACGGCAATATCACCGTCGATGATCTTCTTTTCAACTTCAGCTGTCTTGTCAAGAATATCCTTGGGAACATGCTTGTCGGAACTGGGCGCAATGCCAACCCCGCCTTCCTTAAGGCCGAAGAAGAAAGTTTTGCCGCCGACATCCTCACCCTCGAGGAAGCGTTTCGACAGCAGGTAAACGGCCTGATCAACATTCTTCAAGGCTGAGGTCAGGACATTGTCGGGTGCCAGTTCATTCTGGTCCAGGTCAACGCCGATGGCCCATTTGCCCATTTCCTTGGCTGCCGTAATACAGCCGGAACCGGCCTGGCCTGCCGCGTGATAAACAATGTCCGCACCGTCGCTGAACATCTTGGTCGCGGTCGCCTTGCCCTTGGCGGTATCGCCAAAGGTGTCAATGGTCACGTAGTCGACCCGGATATCCTTGCCCAGCTCATGGGCGGCATAGGCGACACCTGCCAGGTAGCCGTACTGGAAGCGGAACATGACATCACCTTCCATGCCCAGCACAAAGCCGACATGGTCGGTCTCGGTCACATGACCGGCAATGTAACCGACCAGGAAAGATGACTCTTCGGAGTTGAACATGGCACCGACCAGGTTGGGATATTCCCCATCCGGAAGGCCGACATCGACGATGCCAAACATCTGATCCTTATGTTCTTTCGAGGCCTCCTTGACTGATTCCTCCATGAGGAAGCCGATGCCCCAGATCATGTCATTGCCTTCCTCGGTTTTGTTGGTAAAGTTGACAGCGTAATCTGCTTCCTTCTCCGACTCCACGTAGGAGATTTCGTAGCCGTCCGCCTTCAGCTTCTCCATGCCGTTCCAGGCTGATTGGTTAAAGGACTCGTCATTGATCCCGCCAAGGTCGGTAATCAGGGCAACGCGCTTGGCCTTCCCCCCACCGTCCGGCTCTTTCGGCGCACATCCGACGCCCAGCGCCAGGATCAAAACCAGAACCAAAGCCAGGCTAAAGATTCTTTTTTTCATATTTTCCTCCTGTTTGATGGTGACTCGCATGAGTCAATTCTTCTATTTCCAAACGGCCCGGGGCCGTTGGTTCCTTACCCATGCAGGTAATCAAGATCCGATGGCCCGAAAGAATGGGGCAAAAGGGCGTTCAGGGATGTTTCCAGGTATTGGTCCGGCGCCTTGGCTACCAGGACGGTCATATCACCCGACGGCGGCAAAAATTCACGCAAAAACTGGCGGCATATGCCGCAGGGGTACGCATAAGCCATGTCCCCGCTGTCCGACCCCTCCTCAGATCCCACAACCGCGATCGCGACAAACTCCCTTGAACCTGCAAAAGCAGCCTTGACGGCTGCAGTTCTTTCCGCACATATGGTGGCACCATAGGAAGCGTTCTCTATATTGGCACCCGTAAACATTCGGCCATCCGATGTCAGCAGGGCAGCGCCCACCTGGAATCTGGAGTAGGGGGAATAACTCCCCTTGCGGGCTTCGAAAGCAGCCCCTACCAGCTTACGCTTCATGCTCTCATCGATCATTCCCGGATCGTTCTCCCCTTAATCGCTAATCCATACAGATGAAAGGCAGTATTTTTATCTATTTTAGCATAAAAGGAGTGGAGCAGATTCCCCCATGAACGAAGGCCTTCGCCCTCATCATCTCCGAGCCATTGATTGACATCATCACGCATATTTCATATAGTTGCGTCAGTCAGATCACTTCTTTGGGCGGATTCTGTCATGAAAAGAATTTTAATTTCGCTGTTTCTTCTTTTCCTTTCGCTGACCTTGCTGGCCGCCTGTCAGAATGCCTCACCCTTCATGGAGAAGACCGCGGATCCCCGGGAAACGTACACGGAAACGACCGCCGCTTCCGAGCATCTATCGCCGGCCACGTCTCTGGCTGAGGAAACAAAGTGCGCGCAAACCGTCCCGGCGACCGCTTCTGACATGACAGCCGACGCGGCAACAACGGAAGAAACAAGAATCCCGCAAACCACGCACAAAGAGAGCGGCAGCCGGACAACAAGGGTGACGACCGCGGGATGTGCGGTACCCGAGACTCCCCGCCCTTCCAGCCAGCGGGAGTCGCTTCCGGACCACGAACCGGAGCAACCCGGATGGGAATTCAAGTGAGGGCAGGGCTGGGTGGCCGTTGGCCCCCCTCCGGCGACAGATCCCCACTACGAAGATGACTTTGAAAAGAAAATCCTGGAGCTGGTCAACAAGGAGCGCAAAACCGCAGGCCTGAATCCGGTCAAGTCAAGCCAGGGGTTGAACGATGCGGCACAAGTCCGGGCCAGGGAACTCACAGAAAGCTTCAGCCACACACGGCCTAACGGCAGCGCTTATGACACAGCCATCAAAATCCCTTACATGGTTTCAGGTGAAAATATTGCTATAGGGCAGAAGACGCCCCAACAAGTAATGGAAGCCTGGATGAATTCACCCGGCCACCGGGACAATATCCTGAATCCGTACTGGACACATTTGGGTGCCGGCTGCTGGCACGATTCGAGCCGTTCCTCAGTGTGCCATTGGGCCCAAATTTTTGGCCTTATCCCATCATCAGAGAAATTCCACAATGAGGCCTACGACCAGGAACTGTTCCGTTTGATCAACGGGGAAAGAACAACAAAAGGGTTGGAACTTTTAGTCATGACAGACGCGACGCACGATCTGGCCCAAAGGCTGGCCGCGTATTACAGCCAACATAAGGCCTATCCGGCCTGGCCCGATCTGGGCATATTCAGCCAGGTCGTGTTCCAGGGTTCCTGGGGGCCATACGCCCTCGATACACCCCAAATGTTATTCTCCCGTCTGAGGGACACTTGCGGAAACATCATCGACGGCGGTCACACCCACCTCGGTATTGGCTACTATCACAACTGGGAGGGAAACTCTATACATTGGTGGGCCATTATCTGGGGTCCGCCCGGCTACTGAAACCCCTAAGGGCCCCAAGTTCCGCTCCCGTCAGCTGTCCCCCTGAGTTCTCCCAGGGAGCCTTCCGCTCATCCGGGTCAGCTCCCGCATCCGGGTGGCCAGCTCCAGGGTCAGGGCATCAGGCAGCATCCGCCACCGCCAGTTGCCTTCTGCCTTGCCCGGCCGGTTCATCCGGCTCTCGTCACCGAGCCCCAGCAGATCCTGCATCTGGAAAATCACCGTGTTGCAGACACTGGTCGCCGCGCCACGCATCATGCCGAAAATGAGCCCCTCCTCCTCACTCAGGCCCAGATAGCGCTTGGCAAAGGCAGTCTCTTCGGGGTCGGCTGCCTCAAACCAACCGGCGATGGTGTCGTTGTCGTGAGTTCCCGTGTAAAGGATGGCATTCTCTGTCAGGTTATGGGGGAGGTAATCACTCGTCACCTCGGGATTGAAAGCAAATTGAAGCACTTTCATGCCGGGAAAACCGGTGCGTTCCCTGAAAGCGTAAACTTCTTCTGTCATGTAACCCAGATCTTCCGCAATAATAGGAAGAGGTCCCAGTTCTTTTTCCATGGCCTCGAAAAGGGCATCGGCCGGTCCGGGCACCCAGTATCCGCGCCGGGCGGTTTTATCTCCATAGGGAACAGCCCAATAGGACTCGAGTCCGCGAAAGTGATCAATCCGGATCATGTCGTAGAGTCGGAGTTGAAAGCGCATCCGCTCCGTCCACCAGTGATAGCCCTCCGCCGCATGAGCTTTCCATTCATAAAGCGGATTGCCCCACAACTGGCCGTCATCAGAGAAATAATCGGGCGGGCAGCCCGCCACAAAGGTCGGCGTAAAGTTTTCGTCAAGCTGAAAAAGCCCGGGCTCCAGCCAGACTTCAACCGAATCTTCCGCAGCGTAGATGGGCAGGTCACCGATGATGCAGATACCGGCGTTGGCAGCATAGATCCTCACCTGCTGCCACTGGCGGAAAAAAAGGAACTGCAGGAATTTTTCAAACTGCAAGTCATCCTGCCTGCCCTGCTCAAACTCGAGCAGGGCAACCGGGTCGCGTCCTCTGTAGGGTTTGGGCCAGGTCCGCCAGGACGCCCCGCCATGGGCCGCCTTCAGCGTCATAAAAAGAGCAAAGTCATGGAGCCAGGAGACGTCTTCCTTGACGCAAAAGACCTTGAATTCATGCTCCAGTGTCTCATGGCCTCCCTGCTTGAACTCTTCCCATGCGAGCCGGAGCAGTTTTCTTCTGTTTTTCCATAGCAAGCCGAAGTCAACCGAAGCGGGATCTGCCCCGAACTTGAATTTTCGGGGGGCTTCCGGCGACAGGAGGTTTTCACGGATCAGCAGGCCGGGATCGATCAGATAGGGATTCCCCGCCCTGTCGGATACGCATTGATAGGGCGAGTCACCGTAACCTGTCACCCCCAACGGCAGGATCTGCCAGCATGACTGACCCGACAATGCCAGAAAATCAATGAAATCAAGCGCCGTATCACCAAGCGTTCCGACCCCGAAAGGTGACGCAAGGCTCGTGACATGACACAGGATCCCGCTTTTCCGCCCCTGGCGCACAACCTTGAAGTTATACCGCTGATCCAGGCCGGTTCCCGCAATTGAATCCATCATCAGCCTCTTTCAGGAATGGAATTGACCTGATTTTAGCACAAGACAAGGGCAGCCCCGGCTTGGCACCTTTCAGGTAAAATAGGAATCGGATGATGGCGGGAGTGTGAGCTTGAATGGTCGAGCATCTTGATATTGACAAACAAACCGGGATACGACAGCAATGGGAGGCCCTTCTTTCCTCAGCCGGACTGCAGGCCGATCCTCCCTATTCTTCAGTCCATGGGATTTTCGAGAATGGCAGGCTGGTCGCAACAGGGGCCAGGGATGGGAACAGGCTGAAATGCATCGCCATCGACCCCGGCCACCGGGGAGGATCTCTCTTCAGCCAGCTTATGACGGGCATCATTGCCCACGCCTTTGATCTTGGTATCGGCAAACTCTACCTTTACGCAAAACCGGAAGCCGTGGCTGCCTTTGCCAGCGCAGGTTTTCTCTCCCTGGCTGTGGCCCCCGGGGGCGTCACCTTCATGGAGCGGGGCAGGCCTTCTTTTGCAGACTACCTGGCCCGGCTTGAGGAAACAAGAGACCGGTATGACGGAGAGCACGGCAGGGCCGGCGGGCCTGTGGAATCAATCGTGATCGAGGGGGATGTCCTCACATCCGCCGAACGTGCCCTGATCGAAAAAGCTGCAGGTCATGCAAAACGGGTGCATCTCTTCATCATGGGTGACGAAAAAGCCCTGGAACGCATTCGCCGTGAAACAGATGATCTGACCGGACTGATACACCATCCGGCAGAAGGGTATTTCATTCCGCCGGCTCTTTTTCCTGCCTATTTTCTGCCGGACCGGAGCGACCGGATCCGGACCCAGGCTTCACTTGATGCCCTCCTCTTTCGGAACCGGATCGCACCCAAACTGGAGATTACTGACCGGACTGTCCTGGACGACCCGACAGATCCCCTCAAGTCGCTTTACAATGAAACGCTCAGGGCTTTTTTCCTGGGGGAGCCCCGATTAAACCGGGTGCTTCCCGGCCAGCGCTAGTTAGTTAATCCTCCCGCTTGTCTCCTCGTCGAAGAAATGGAGACCCTGCGTATCCAAGTGAAAATTGTGCTCCTCGTCAATTGCGTACTTGAAGTGGCCCGGCTCTGATATGACACACTCTTTCCCGTTGGGGAATTTACAGTAGAGCAGCTGCTCCTTGCCCAGCATTTCAATAACATCCACCTCGACCGTGATTCCATTCTTCTCCGCCTTACCCGCCAAAAAGCGCTCGGACCGGATCCCCATGACTACGCGCTTTCCTTCGTGACCGGAAAGCTTCTTCTTGTCCTCCTGGCCGGGTTCAACCGTGAAGAGATCCCCGTCGGCTTTGAAAAGACCTTTCTCAATAACGCCAGGGAAGGTGTTCATCGTTGGAGAACCGATGAAACCGGCGACAAACAGGTTGGCCGGTTTCTCATAAAACTCGGACGGACGGCCTGCCTGCTGCACCTTGCCGTCGTCCAGGAGAACGATCTTGGTTGCCATGGTCATGGCTTCTGTCTGGTCGTGTGTAACATAAATCGATGTCGTATCCAGGGATTTATGGAGCCTCACCAATTCAACGCGCATATGCTCGCGCAGTTTGGCATCCAGATTCGAAAGCGGTTCATCCAGCAGGAAAACACCGGCCTTTCTCACCATGGCCCGGCCGAGGGCGACGCGCTGACGCTGGCCGCCGGAAATCTCCGACGGTTTGGAATAGAGATATTCCGTGATCTGCAGAAGCTCGGCCGCTTCGATGACACGGTCATGGATCACTGTCTTTTTTTCCCGCCGCATTTTCAGGGAGAAGGCCATGTTATCGTAAACCGTCATGTGAGGGTAAAGCGCGTAAGACTGGAAGACCATGGCAATATCCCTGTCCTTGGGTTCGACCTTGTTCATGCGTTTCCCGTCAAAAAGCAAGTCGCCTTCCGTGATGGAATTGAGCCCAGCGATCATGCGGAGGAGAGTGCTTTTTCCGCATCCCGAGGGTCCCAGAATGACACAGAATTCCTTGTCTTCGATCTCCAGGTCGATGTGCCGGATGGTAAAGTTTTCCCGTCCCTCATATTTTTTGCCGATATTAACCAGGTCGACTTTCATGTTTGCCTCCTAACCTTTGACGGCGCCGCTCGCCAGCCCTGACACCAGCTGTTTTTGCAGCGCAATAAATAAAACAATGATGGGTACCGCTGTCAGAAGACCTCCGGCCGCGAAGACGGGCTGGTGCATGTTGCGGACGTCGTTAATCAGTGTGTGAAGCCCGGTCGCCAGGGTATAGGACTTGGGGTCATTCAAGAGAATGCTGGGGAGCATGAAGTCCAAAAAAGGGCCAATAAAGGACCACAGGGCTATCACAGCCAGCATGGGGCGGACAATGGGCATAATGATCAAGCGGTAAACCTGCAGGTTGCCGCAGCCGTCAATCCGGGCCGCATCATCGAGTTCCCTGGAGATGGAATCGATGTAACCCTTGAGAATGAAGGTATTGCCCGCAATCCCGCCCCCCGCGTAAATCAGGATGAGAAACATCTGCCTGCTGAACCAGGGCGCGATGGAGACAATAATCGAGTGAAGGGTGTAGAAGGCCGCGATCCCCGCGAAGGAGGGAATGGTTTGGATCAACATGATGGCCATGAGCGATGCCTTGCGGCCCTTGAAACGGTAGCGCGAGTACGCGTAGCCGGTGAAAGAGACAAAAAACAAAGTCAACAGGGCCGTTGCCAGCGCAATCAGGATGGTGTTGACCACCCAGTTCAGAAAATAGGTTTCTCCAAAGAGATACTCGAAGTGCTTCAAGGAAAAGGAGAAGGATACACCGATTTGCAGATAAGACCCGTGGTTGCCGTTGAAGCTTGCAAAGAGGATCTGCGAAAGCGGCCAGAGGATTACAAAGACGTAGAAAAAAAGCAGAACATAGCTGATGGCCAGCATGACAACCTTGACGGCTGTCAGGGGCGGCCGGTCTGACAGGTAGAGTCTCTTTTCTTTTGTCCCGCTCATAATTTTTCCTCCCGGAAGGCTTTGGATCGGCTGAATCCAAACCAGGCGATAAAGATCAGCACCAGTGAGACGATCAGGGTGATGGCGGAGCCGATCCCCTGGTACTGCTTCTGAATGGTCAGTTTGTAGATGTAGGAGATCAAAAGGTCGGATGAGCCGGCGATGTTGCCATATTTGGTTGGCTCGAAGGGTCCGCCTCCGTTAAAAAGGTAAATGATTGAGAAATTATTGAAATTGAAGGTGTACTGGCCGATCAGGAGCGGGGCGGTCTGGAAGAGCAAAATCGGGATGGTGATGTGGCGGGTCGCCTGAAAACCAGTAGCTCCGTCAATCTTCGCCGCCTCGTAAAGGTCGCCCGGGATGCCCTGCAGGATCCCCGTACATAAGAGAAAGACATAGGAACTCCCCAACCAGCCTTGGAGCAGGATCAGAACAATGCGGGTGCCCCAGGCCGAGTACTTGATATTGGTGATCTGGCCTGTCAGCGACGAGAGAACGCTGGTCAAGGGGCCGTCCGGGGAAAACATGATTGAAAAGAACATGATGGTGATGAAGGCCGGTACGGCCCATGGAAGCAGGTAGACGGTCCGGAAAAGACGTTTGCCGTAGATGCGGTCCTGGTTGACCAGCAGGGCGAGTACGAAACCAATCAAGATGGCAAGCGAAGTCGCCAGCAGTGTCCAGATGACCGTCCAGCCGGTGATATGCCAGAAAGGTCCTCCGGCGATCCCCTGCCCCAAGGCAATCTGCTTGTAATTGGCCAGCCCCGTCCAATTGAATTTCGACTGGTGCGAGGGATCGTAATTGGTGAAAGAAATCAGGATGGTCACGGCAATGGGCAGAAGAACAATGAAGATGGTCACCAGCGCTGCAGGGGCGGAAGCGAAAAAGGGAAAGCCGTCACGTTTGATAGCCGTCCTTGTTTCAAACCAGTTATAGCGCCTGACACCCTTGATCATTTTCTTCTCAACCCGGTTGACGTCCCTGAAAGACTGGTAAAGGATCAAAAGCCCCATCAGCAGGAGGATAATGGCGATGACGCCTTCCACCATAAAAATGACGGAACGGTCAAGCCGGGATCCGTCCCTGGCCAGGGAGATCAGGCCGAACAGGCCTTTCCCCCGGTAGTTGCCGCGTCCCAGTGCGTAGGGAATGGCGATCAGGTAGGTGAAAAACGATCCGATGACGAAAAAGAGGGCTTTCAAAGGCTGCCCCAGGAGAAATTGTCCCAGACCGGGAAGAGGCCAGGTCAGATAAGAAACCAGGGGACGGCGCTTGGCAATTTCAACCGGTGTCCTGCGGCGAAGATCCGACAGGTCAGAATCCAAAACGCGCAGCTTGCTTTTTTTGTCGCGGCGGAGCTGGTGTTTTGCATAGCGAACCCGTTCCTTTTGCGCCTTGACTGGGAGCTGACGGCGCATGACCCCGATCTGATCTCTGGCTGCGAGGCTCCGCTCTTTTTTTTCGTTGTTGAATGCTTTGGCGGAGATGGTTCCTTCCCGGTAGGACGCTTTCAATTCTTTCTTCTGCTCGCGAAGCAGGGCCAAACGTTCCTTCCGGGCAGACGAAAAAGCTTCTCTTTCTTCTTTTTGACCGGCAGCCCTGGCCTCCGTCAGAGCCTCCCGGGCGGCCGTCAGTTCACCGAGAACAGCGCGCCGCTCCGCGGCGATCAGCGGGAGCTGGCGGGCGGTTTCCAGATGCTGTTTATGACGGAGCTCAAAGTCATAGTCAAGGTCGATCAGCGGTTCGTAGAAAGCAGCGCGGGCTTCACTCTCTTTCGCCTTGACCAGCCAGCTTCGAATGACCGGATCTTCATCGCTCCCGATCTCGAAAGTCTTTTTCCGCCCGGATTGCTGCCGCAGGAAAATCTTCTCTGCCGCCAGAGCCTCAGCCCGTCGCGCCTGATATTCATTAAGGGCCTCTTCCGTGATCTCAGGCGTCCCTGGAGGAGATTCGCGGTCACCCGCGGCTTCCATGGCAGCTTGATGCGCAAGGAGCAAGTTCTTCCTGGGGTATTGGTTGCCAATTTCGTCAAGGACGGTCTCGGGATACCTCATGCCTACCTCTTTCCATGGCTATTCACGTTTGAGCCGGTGAATGTTAATCACAACAAGAAAAAGCCCGGCCCACAAGAGCAAAGTCAGGTACCAGGCCGGGGAGGATGTGTCAAAAGCCAGCAGTTTCCACATAGCCGCGATCAAGATGACAGCGCCCCAGATCAGCCGATAGGCGGGCGGTGTTCCCACTTTCCTGATGGTGAAATAGGTGTAAAGGGAAAGTGAGACGGGGATCAGGATGTCCAAAAGAAACTGTGTCAGGATAAAAGCGGAATAGTCGCCGCTCCCAGCCTCGGGAAACAGGTCCTGCCAAAGCTTGAAGGCATCAGGCCCCGTCAGGAGGGCCGCTTCCAGCGAAGCCAGCAAAACAAGTCCTGCGCACAAAGAGATAAGGACAGTCAATTGCCGGCTGTGCCGGCGCCTGGCCTCATCCAGCTTGACTTGTCGAGCCTCTTGCATGCCCCCCCCTTAAAACAAGAATCTTCTGCCTTTCATCATAAACGAAAAGATGAGAAAAATTAACAAGGGCGGGGAATCCTGGGACTCTCCCGCCCTTGAACAGTTTGTCAGCCTTCAGGCGCGGATGAACTATTTCAAGTCCGCCATCATGGCGTCAAAGGAAGCTTTGAGCTGCCCGTAAGCCGCTTCGATCCCCGCAGGAACCACACTGTTCCATGAGAGTACGGCATTTTTCCAGGTATCCCATACGGGACCGAATTCCTGGAAGAGCGGGCGGCCTGGTGATACATGGAAAGAGTCGATTACGGCTGCAATGACCTTCTTGTCGATCTCGTCCAGGTCGGAGGCGGCATAGGCGCCGGCTGTCACGTTCTCAAGAATTTTGCCGGTTGCCTTGAAAAGATCAACGGCATATTCAGGGTTGACGATTTCACCGATCATGGCCTCGGCCAGTTCCACCTTGGCCTGATCCTCCTCGATGCGGGGGTTAATGGCAAGGCCCCAGCCTCCCTGCCAGTGGCGCAGAGGCTGGCCTGCGACGGTGATGTGGCCAATGGGGTAGATGCCCAGATCTTGCCCGTCATTGGTCATCCCTTTCATGGCGCCCGTTTCCCAGGGCCCGCCGATGCGGAAAACGCCGCTGTTGCCGCTTGTGAATTTCTCATCAATGTAGCCCCAGCCAGCTTCGGGGTCAAAGAGCGTGGAGTTGCTGTCGTAATTAAGCTTCCAGTAGTTATAAAGAACTGTAAGCGCAGCCTTTTTCCCCGCTTCCAGGTCGCCCCAGGCGGTAGTCAGGTCCGAAACGAATCCGTCTCCCTCCTCCTTCAGGAGCGCGATGTCAGCCGAGTTAGTCAGAGCCACGCCAAACCAGGCGTCAAAGACGGGCAGCAGGATGTGCGCCGGATTTTCCACCTCATCCAGTTCGGCCGTCTTGGCAGGATCGATCCCTTCGGCTCCAGCATTCTTCACGTTGGCAAAGACAACCAGCGTTTCAATGTTGAAGGGGAAGGCAAGGTACTCGCCGTCGAGTTTGAAGAGTCCGCCAAGGCCGTCGTCAAAATTGCTCCAGCCACCGAGACGGGCGGCGATTTTCTGTCCGTCGATGGCACCGAGCAGGTCCTTGCCGGCCAGGCCGGTCAGGCGGTCAGCAGGCAGTGCAAAAACATCGGCAACGTCAGGATTGCTGGCATCCGTCTCATCCAGAATGCCAATGTGATCAAAGGATCCAATCTCCTGGAGATGGATCTTAACGTCAGGATTGGCATCGGTGATACGTTTAGCGGCAGCTTCATAGTAAGCCATCCACTCTTTTTCCACCTGCACTGTAATTTCCGCAGCTTCAAGCCCGGTCGGCGGTTCAGGTTCTCCCGCACCCTCGGTTTTGGCCGGCTCGGTCGGTCCTGTCGGTTCCGGCGTCACCTTGGGGGCACACCCGGCAACCAGCGCGAAGACGAGAACGAGGGCCAGAATGATCATCAGATATTTTTTCATATTGTCCTCCATTGATTTGTTGAATGTCCGTAGAGACTTTCGAAAACTGCAAATTTTTCTTGTCAAATTGATGACAGCTGCATTATAGTTACAAGAGATAGGGCGAACAAGCACAGACGATACCTGTAACGTAGGGCGCATGACTTTTTATTGCATTTCACCGGACGGAGGCTCAAGTGGCAGCCCGCACCGCAATTACCTTCATTTTGCAACCAGTCGATTTCGACCTGATATTCGCCGTGCTTTTCTACGGGGGCCTGATCCTGGCCGCTTTTCTTTTAATCATGTGGGTGCTCACAAAATTCGCCGGCTTTTTCTTCAAGGCAAAACTCCAGGACGATATCAGGAAACATGGGCTTGCCGATGTGGCAATCCGGGAAGTTGACAGTCAAACCTTTGACGACACCCTGGCCAACGCCATCATGGGCTATGGTATTGCCGGATCGCTCGGAGCTGCCCTGGGTGCCCTGTCGGGGGGAGAACATGAAAAAGTCAAATCCATCCGTTTCTGGATCAAGCTGGGCAATGGTGAAAAAAGAGACGTTACCTTGAGCCCGCGGGACAGCGTTTGCCAGGAATTGCTCCTTTTCATTGATAAGCGCGACTTCGACAACTGGTAGAAAGAATTCCCGGACCCGGACATTATCGGAGGCGGACCATGTACCTGGAAACAGACCGCTTGATTATCAGAGATCTGGATGAGTCCATGGCAAGGGATATCCACTTCCTTTCCGTCGACGACGAAAATCGCCGTTTTGTGCCGGACGAGGTCTTTGAAACCGAAGAGGAGGCGAGATCCGCCATCCGTCACCTGATCTCCTGCTGCCAGAGTGCTGACGGTCCCTTTGTCTATGCCGTCCTTCTCCATGATGGGAGGCAGATCGGCCATGTGCAGCTGGTCAAAATCCAAAAGGGCTGGGAGATCGGTTTTCACACCGGCCAGGCTTACAGATGCCGTGGCTACGCGACAGAAGCAGTCAGGGCCTTCCTTCCCGCAATCATGGACCGTCTCGGCATCCCTGTCATCCATGGCATCTGCAATGCAGGCAACCTCGCTTCGCGAAAAGTGTTGGAAAAGTGCGGATTTACCCTGATCGAAGAGGGCCCCGGCTGTTACCAGGGTGAAATCCGCCCTGTCTGCAGGTACCTTTATTACGGGGTTTCCAAAATTGAAGACTTGCTGGATCAGCTGGACTCCCGTGACCAGGTTCGTGCCTATGAAGCCCTCAAAGTCCTGGAAGCTGTCAGCCGGGAGGCGGATTGGGTTTACCCCTTTTTCGAGAGATTGACTTCCATGCTCAACCATCCCAGTTCCTACATCCGGACCCGCGGCCTGGCCCTCATCACGGCCAACGCCCGCTGGGACAAAGCAGGACGAATCGACGGCATCCTGGATTCTTTGCTTGAGCAGGTCGCTGATCCTTCTCCAATCACCGCCCGGCAATGCATTAAAGCTTTGCCTCTTATTGCCTGCCATCGGCCGGCGCTGAAATCAAAGATAGTGAAAGCTCTGACGTCCATTGATCTTTCAGGCCGTAAGACGAGCATGAGGGGGCTATTGGAGAAAGACATCCAGGCTGCCTTGAACCGGCTTGAGAAGGAATGTCCCTGACAGAGAAGGTCAACCTTCTGTTCCCAAGCAGAAGTCAAACTGTCAAGTATCGATGCCACAATAAACAGTGCTTATGAAGGGATTCATCGCATCCTTTGGGGACCCGGCATTCTGTTCAATCAAGACCCGACTTGTGAGGCGCTGACTCCTGCTGGCCGGTATGGCAACGCCTGCCTCACGCTGTTCACCCGCCTGGGCCTCTTGGAATTATTGGGCCTGCTCCTTTATTTTTTGCCGTACGCACTTCAGCCGATGCCTTTTCATCCACCTGCAGCAATCGGATAAGATGGAGCGATCAAGCTTTCAATGTATTCGACCGGCTGGACTTTTATTTTCCCTGATCGCCATTATTCCCATTTACTTCTCCATCCACCGCTGAGCAGGGCTACGACTCGTCGCCCATCCTGAAGTTTCCGGGAAATGGAAAACAACCGAAAGATCCCAATCGGCTGATCCGCCTGGCAGGTTTCCGGACTTTTGGGTTAGGCTATACTTGGCTGGAAGTTAAAGTTGTCGAGCGGAAAGAGGATTCAGCCATGTCTGATAGGAGAAAACACAAGTTGGCGCCATGGTCCCGGGACAGGGGCATCCGAACGGTCGGTGTGCTGACCAGCGGCGGCGACGCCCCGGGCATGAACGCGGCCATCCGTGCCGTCGTACGGGAAGGCTTGCACCAGGAATATAAAATGCTGGGCTGCCGGCGCGGCTTCCACGGCTTGTGCCAGGGGGACATCATCGAATTGGGCGACCGCTCCGTTTCAGGGCGCCTGCAGCACGGGGGGACCTTTCTGATGACGGCCCGAAGCCAGGCTTTCAACTCACCTGAGGGTGTCCAAAAAGCCTTTGAGATGTGCCAGGCCTTCAATATGGATGCCCTGGTGGTCATCGGGGGCGATGGTTCACTGCGGGGAGCCTTGGATCTTGCCCGGCTGGGCTTGCCTGTCGTCGGTATCCCGAGCACCATTGATAATGATGTGGGCTGTTCCGGTTATGCCATTGGCTATGACACGGCCCTCAACACGGCCATGGAGGCAATCGACAAGCTCCGGGACACGGCGTCCTCGCATGAACGTTGCAGCTGCATTGAGGTAATGGGCCGAAAGACAGGTTATATTGCCTTGAATGTAGGCCTGTCCTGTGGGGCGGAAGTCATCCTGATCCCCGAAGTGAAAATTGATTTTGACAAGGGCGTGGTCCGCCGTTTGCTGGAATGCCACGAAAAAGGCAAGCAGCACTATATTGTGGTCGTTGCGGAAGGTGCCGGCAATACGGTTGAAATCAGCAGAAGGATTGAAGAAGAAACCGGCATTGAATCCAGGGTCACCATCCTGGGTCACTTGCAACGCGGGGGGAGTCCCTCTGTCAGGGATCGCATCATGGCCAGCCGGATGGGTTCTGCTGCCATCAAAAGCCTGGTTGCCGGCGAATATGGACATGTGGTGGCCTATCGGCAGGGCCGGATCACCACCATCGAAATTGAAGAAGCTTTGCAAATGTCGAAAACCATCTCCCGCGAAGAACTTGATATGGCTTACAGGATCGCGCTTTGATCTTTCGGCCGAAATTCATGGACGCAGACGCATGCGAAGTTCGGTCCCATGGGCCTTGGTACGCTCAGTTCCGTCAAACTCAAAACCGTAGCGCCGATAAAAGCGGATAGCCTTTTCGTTGCCTTTGAGGACCCAAAGGATCACTTGCGGCCTGTCAGCCAGCTCAGCCATGGTAGCCTTCATCAGTTGAAGTCCGAGTCCCTGACCTTGAAAAGCGCGAAGAAGATAGAGGGCGATGACTTCACCCGCTTGCCCCAAGTCGGGATCATGACTTTCGCCAAAGCAGGAAAAGCCAATGACCTGATCATTTTTTTTCAAAACAAGGGTATTCTGAGGCCAGCTGTGTGCCCAGGACACAGTTTGCTCGAGGCTCAGCTTGTCCAGACACGCCTGGGGCATCAACCCCGCATAAGTTTCCTGCCAGCTTTTCCAATGGACGTAACCCTTGCCATCCATTTCTTCATCCGTTTTCATAGGTGCAATGGTGACTTTACTTCGCATAACCCGATCCTGCCCATCTGACGCGCTGGTTATGATCTTCCGCATGGATCTGTGGAATGATTCGGGGACTGACCCGTTTCGAGTATAACACCCCGCTCGCTTGCCGTCCCCAATAAGATACCGGGTAACTTCAGGTTGACTTGGGGCCGGCTGGCGCCTAACCTAAATGAAAGGCCTCCCGGCGCAAAAAAGAACAGGACATGCAGACATGAAAAATAATGAGATTTCCTGGCTTGACGCCAGCCGGCTGCAGCCGTCGCAGTTCTACATTAACGAAGCAAAATTGAAGATCTTGAGGATGAACTTCGACCCCGCTTTATGCGACCCGGTTCCCGTCAAGGAGCTGGACGGGCAGTTAGTCATGACAGATGGCCACACCCGGGCCTGTTTCATGATTCTTGAGGGTTACCGATCGATCCCGGTCATCAGGGAGACAGCTGATTTGAACTGGCAGGCTTATCGGATCAATGTCAGGGACTGCCGGAAAAGGGGAATCAGGTCCGCTCTGGATTTACCCCGATGCATTGTGCCGAGTGACATTTTTGAGGAAAATTGGAATACCTACTGCGACAGGGTTCAGAGCAGCCTGGCCCAAAAACAGCCTGACCTTCAGAAAGGATAAACAGGCTTCTTTGTGAGATTGTCGAAGACCGCGCGGACGGCAGCCAGCGGCAAATAGAGCAAAACCGCCAGCATGATGGACAGCTCGTAAAGCATATGGGTCTTTCCGGATGGTTTCCCCTTCAGGCGGTCAAATAAGGCGCTGATCGCAATGCCGTAGATATTGGCCGCATTCATCACCCGAATCATGGCCAAAATCACCCAAGCACCTTCTTCGCCGTATTCATCAACAAGCCTTTGCCAGGATTCTTCTGAAGTCTTCCAATTGTTATCCGTGTAATGTTGGGCAAAAAACACACCCACCCGTTCATCTTGCGGAATACTTCCCGCCTCTCCGCTCAAGATGGCTTCAATTTCCTCGGGACTCATCCCCTCTTCCAGCGCAAATTTGGTGTGGGCATAGGAACAAGCTTCGCAGCCATTGACTTCGGTCACGGCAAGCATGATCCGCTCCCTGAACCGGGAAGATACAAGTCCTTTCCTACGGTTGAGCCTCATATACTTGACGCCTCTGAAGGCCAGGACCAGTGATTTGAAGAAGTCGCAATGATTGTAAATTTTCTTGTAAAACCTGTTATCCACGGCTTGGCCCACCATTCAAAATACCGAAAAAGGGCCCGCCCCCGGGGAGCGGACCCTCGATCTCTGGAGCCTTTTGCCGGAATTGAACCGGCGACCTCATCCTTACCATGGATGCGCTCTACCTGCTGAGCTAAAAAGGCATTTCTGTCTGGCTGCCTGCCTATCATACAAAGGACCGGCCATTTTGTCAAAGGCAATCAGGGAGTGTCCCGCAGTGTCCCTCTGACGATCAGACGGTGTGACGATATCCTGGGCGGGGTGCAGGTAACCAGGGTAATCTGAGGATAGGAAGCCGGATCCAGCACCCAGGTGTCCTCCGGCTTGACAACAAAGATCTCAGAAACAATGTAGATATAAGTCTGACCGTCGAACTCGACGATCAGCTCATCACCGGGCTCAACCTTGTCCAAGTGACCGAAAAAGTCGCCGGTAATGAAGTTGCGGTGGCCGGCAATGGCCAGATTGCCGACCCTTCCCGGCAGACCCGTTCCCGTGAAGTGGCCGACTGCATAGCGCAAATCGTTGGGAGTCACCCCCTCCACCATGACCGCTTCGATTTTAATTTTTGGAATCTTCAGGATCCCCATGGGCCTCAGCCGATTGATGTCGAAGACCTGGTCAGGTTCCTCATCATCACCCGGAAGGACGACGGGGTCTGTCTGGGCCGGCCCCTCTTCCTTCTCCGGCCTTTCAGTTTCTTCGATCTGGCTGATCCAGGATTGTCCAGACGCAAGCCGGTCCGTATAGACAGCCCGAAGCTGCTTCTGCACTGAATTTTCCTGCCACTTGGAACGGAAGCCCAAGTATACCAATACCGTTCCGGCAAGAATCAGGAGGACAGCAAATGCTGCCATTAAATACTTTTTTTGCTTGATTTTTTTGATGGCTGACCTCCCACTCATCCGATTTTAAACCTCAACTCATGTGATTATAGAATCTGCGGCAAGATCCCCCTGTACCAGGTGTCACTTACCGTATGGATCCTGAAAAAAAGGAAAACCGCCTGCAGGAAATCCTGTCCGGCGGTTTCTGGAGCGGGTGAGGGGAATCGAACCCCCGTATTTAGCTTGGGAAGCTAATGTTCTGCCATTGAACTACACCCGCAACTTTTATCTTAGGCATTATACCATTGAGAAAGCCATTCTCAACAACCTCCCTGCTTATTCAGCATGATATTGAGCAGGAGATCGTCCATCTTGGTCATTCCCTCCCTGGAGATCCGTTCCATGTTGCGGATGGTCTCCTCAACGTCGCTCTCAATCACACCGTCGGTGGCCGCGATCTCCTTGCCCCGCATGGCGACCAAAGCGGCCTGTACAGCGGCATAGATAGACACGGAGACTTTCAGCGCACAGCCCAGTTTGGCACCGTCGCAGATCATGCCCGTCAGTGTGCCAAACATGTTCTGAACGGCAGCGATCACCTGGTCAAGGCCTCCGCCCAGCAGCATGACCACCCCGGCGCTTGCTCCAACTGCCGCTGCGGTGGCGCCGCAAAGCGGCGACAGTCTGCCATAGTTTTTTTTGACGTGGATGGCTACCAGCTGGCTGAGTGTCTGGGCCCGAAGCAGCGCCTCTTCAGAACTCTCCAGGTATTCTGAGGCCGCTGTGACACAGACCGTGGCCGTAAGGCCCTGGTTGCCGCTTCCTGAGTTGCTCATGACCGGGAAGGGCGCGCCCGCCATGCGGGCGTCAGCTGCCGCGGCCGTGCGGGCAGCACAATAATCTGAAAGTGAACAGCGGCTGCGGTCAATATCCGTGCCGGTCACCTGATGCGCCTCGGCGATGGATCGGCCCACTTCCAGGCCATACTCCCCGGTTAACCCTTCCCGGGAAATGCGGTCGTTCAACAGCATGGCCTGCCGGATGATGTCCAGCCGGCCGAGGTCAACCCGCACCGCAAAATCCCAAATCTCACGCAAATCATCGGCGGTGATGGCCGCGGCCATTTCCTGCAAATGGGAAATGTCGTTGACAAAGGTCGGCTGGCCGTCCCGCTCAAGTTCCGTGATCAGGTCGTGTTTCCAGGCGATGACGGCTCTTCCTGTGTGGTTTTTCGCCTTGACCTTGACCTCAATGAAAACCGGGGGGGAATCCCCCGGTGCTGGATGGGTTGTAACCAGGCCATCGGCACAAAGACGCCTGGCTTCAATCACGTGCTCTTCCCCGATGTCCCGGAGGACCTGAAGTCCCAGGTCGGGATTGCCCCCGACAGCACCGAGCGCGGCTGCCATAGCCGCGCCCATATCCTTGGTTCCGGGGATGAAGACTCCGAGCGCATTCTTGTAAATGCTGACACTCGCCTGTAATTCAATTGATTCGACCGGTCCCCCGCCTGCCTCCTTTTTCGCCAGTGACGCCGCATAGGCTACCGCCACCGGCTCCGTACAGCCGAGTGCGACGACCAGCTCCTCCTCCAGTTGCTTCAAGAAGTATTCTTGCTTCATCATGATCCTCTCACACCTGGTTCTGGCCCCGGACCCTGCTCCACTGCTTTTCCGAGACAAGCGCCAGCGGTTTGCGGCAATGGGGGCAATCAATTGAGGCGATCTGGTTTCGTTTCACAAGAGACATGCGTTCCCCGCAGGAAGGACAATTGTAGGTGGAAGAAAGTGATTTGTCTTCCTTAATGAGGCGCAGCTGTCTTTTAACTTCAAGGGTGCCGCAGTTCCTGCACCGGTAAAGTTCTCTGGAAAAATCCAGCTCACACTGATCGGACTGGACCAGGTCAATCAGGATCAGAGGGTCAATTCTCCCTGACCGGATCTCATCGAGTATTTCCTTGAACATCTGATGGTCTTCGCCTTGCCTGCCCAGATAGAAAGTATCCCGGTAGGAACAATCGGTGCATACCAGCTCATAGGCCAGCCTCCAGGGCAGCCGCGACGGCTTGTGGGAAGCGACAGTGATGCCGGTTCCTTCAACCGGTGCCGTGTGGTCGACAAAGAGCACCGCGCAGTCCGTCTCCTCTTCTGTGACCTGCACCAGGGAAATTGCAACAGAGTCACCTTTTTTCTTCAGTCTGGTTCCGGGAAGATTCTCCATGAGGACGGCCCGCCAGGTGCCATGGTTGGCGGGTGTCAAATCCTTGATACGGACAAAGTTGATGTAATCATCGGGAACGTCCGGCAGCCCGGGAAGGCTTCCCTGGTTCTCAGTTTGAATTTGTGCTGTCTCCAGTTTTTCCCGATAGCGATCAGTCAAATCCTGGTAGGCCTGCCGTTTTTTTTGCTCATCCCGTATGAAACAGGCTGTCAGGATACCCGGGTAAAGCGGGTCACGGAGCGGATCCAAGATCCGGAGCGCCAGGGTACTGCGCCTGAGCGCATCCGACTCGTGGAAAGCAAGCACCCCCTGGACAAAAGGATGGCTGTTCAATTCAAGTGTTGGCTTGACAACCATGACAAGCATTTGCGTCAAGGCAGCGGCTGGCATAACCAGGATATCCTCCGATTCAAAATACTCATAAGTACCCTGCTCGGGATCGGCATAGCCGAGAAAAGCGACTTTCAGGATATCGTCAAGGTAGGCATAGGCCAGATAGCCGGATTCACTCGCGGGCAAGGCGTCCAGGCCTTCTTGAAGAAAGAGTTTTTTATCGGGTGAAACGACCAGGAATTTCTCGTCGATCTGCCAAAATTCATAGGATTTCAGGATATGGCGCTTGATTTTCTTGGCCTTCAATTGATTCATAATGATGACGCAGAGTCTGTTCTTCAACAGACAGATGCGATCCTCCTTTTATTCCATTCTATCAGTCACTTGACCGTTTGAAATGACTCTTACAATAAGCAAAAGCGAGCGGTCGATGAGTCGCGCTCGCTGCCGGATTGGTTTTTCCTGCCTGCCGGCTGCGGACTAGTCCAGCAATCGGCTGATCTCCGCGAATTCAGAGCTTTTGAATACGATATTCTCGGCGGTTACCTGATCCAGGACGGTACCTGTCGCTTGAACAAAAAGATCGCCGAGCCTGTACAGGGCCTCGCCATCATCGCCCATGCCGGTATTAATGACAATCTCCTTGAAGATGACGTTCTTCAGGGTGGTCTTTTTCGATTTGATCGCAAGGGGCGCAGCATTCAAAGTAACTCCTGGATCGATACTGATGTCAACCAGGATATCCTCAAAAGTCAGATTTTCAAGGTAGGCACCATCCAGTTCTTCAAAAAGTGCCACATCCTTGTGTTTATCCTGATCCATTTTCTTGGTCTTCATGACCAGCTTGATATTTTTCAAGGTGAAGCCGTTGCCAATGAGCCTCCCGCTGAATGGCCCGGCCATGGTGAAGGTCTCCCCCCTGAAGTCAATGTCATTGGTGAAGATGTAACCGTCAATCGGATTGCCGGATTTGTCAAGACCGAAAAAGCCCGTTTTGCTGCCGAATTTCAGATCGGACGGCTTGCCGACGTGGACGAAACGGCCTTCAGAATACTTCAGATAAATTTCCTTGTTGGCCGTGTTGACCGTGTAATACTCAATCGCATCCTCATAGATCTGGTCTTTGGCCCTGCGAATCTCTGCTCTGGCCTCCGGATCATCCGTTACGACTCTGTACCCCAGCCTGTTGATGTAGAGGTCCGAAGTATCGAGCTGAGATTCCAGTTCCTCCTTTGAAGGCTCCTCGAAATCGATCTTCTCGAAATAGTCGGGGAAGATCTCAAAAAGCTGGTCATAGACCTCCTGGTTTGTCGGAATCATTTCTTTGTGAACGTACTCATTGAAGCGGAAAGGTTCCGTTAATTCGGGATCGGCATAGTAACCATCGAAGGTCATGCCTGCCTTGGCAATCAGCTGCTCGGCTGCGCTCGACAGGGGCTGGATGGCCTCATCGCTGGTGATATTCTTGGAAAATTTGACCTCACCTGTCTCCGGATCAATGTAACTGACACGGCCCTGGGGGATCCATCGGGCATAAAGGGTCATATCATCCTGGACCCGATCCTCGAAAAAATCCCAGCGGTCCTCCCCCTTAAAGGCGTAGCCCGTACCCGCCCCTTGGTCATCCGGCACTTCTTCCATGGCGGTATACCAGCCCGCCAGCACATAGCCATCCCGGACAGGTTCAATCAACATGTTGGTTGTCCCTGAGGGTTTGAAAAGATAGGAATTTTTCATGTAGTAGGTTTCGCGGATTTCACGATTGTTGACCACCCCGCCTAGCGCATTGTAGGTAATCAGGCAATTAAAACCCCAGTCACCGGGGTCAGCTGCCTGGCCGGTTACTGAACATGAAGCGAGGAATAGGCTCACCGCAACAATCATGATGAGCAAAACCAGAGGATGGCGCATTCTATTTTTCTTCATTGATGGTGTTCCCCCTAAACTGGCCCCTGAATTTCTATTTGAACCAGACTTTAATGCAAAACAGGATGAAAAGCGCAAAGCTGCCAAAAACGACAAGTCCGAAAAGGATGTAGGAAGAAATGATGCCCAAAAAAGCATTGATGTATTCCCGTTTCGTCAGCTTGGCAATCGGCTGGTTCATTTCCTTTGCCGGTTTCCTGCGTGCTTTGCGCCTGAAGAGCGGGCCTGGCATCCCGTCGACACTCATGTCGGCAATGACGCGGCCATCATCCACAAAGTCTTCTTTTTTGTCTTTCTTGCCCAAGAGCTCCACCTTTAGTCAATCCTGGCTGTAAAGATGACAAGCGACGAAGTGACCTTCTTCGTATTCCTTGAATTTCGGCGCAATCTCTGAGCAAATCGGCATGACGTTGGGGCACCGGGTCCGGAATTTGCAGCCGGAAGGTGGATTGACCGGGCTCGGGATATCCCCCTCCAAAACGATCCGGTTCATTTTCACATCGGGATCGGAAACTGGAACCGCTGACAGCAGCGCTTTCGAATAAGGGTGCATGGGATTGGAAAAGATCTTCTTCTTGTCGCCCATCTCCATGATGGTACCCAGATACATGACACCAACCGTATCGGACAGGTACTCGACGACCGACAGGTCATGTGAGATAAATAAATAGGTGTAGCCAAACTGTTCCTGCAAATCCTTCATCAGATTGATGATCTGCGCCTGGATGGATACATCAAGGGCACTCAAAGGTTCGTCAGCGATGATGAATTTCGGATTGAGTGCGACCGCCCTCGCGATACTGATCCGCTGTCTTTGACCGCCCGAGAATTCGTGAGGATAACGGTAAAAATACTGGGGCTGCAAGCCACAGTCACGCATGACCTTCAAGATATAGGATCGATATCGATTCTTGGGTACGATCTTGTGCGACTTGACTGCCTCCCCGATAATCTCACCGACAGGTACACGGGGCGAAAGACTCGAGTAAGGATCCTGGAAGATCATCTGCATCTGCGGACGCATCCTGCGCAGGGCCCGCTTGGACACTTTTGACAGGTCTTTTCCATCAAAAAATACCTGACCGTCGGTCACATCAATCAAGCGCAGGATAGTCCGGCCCACCGTTGTCTTGCCGCAGCCTGATTCTCCAACCAGACCCATGGTCGTTCCGCGCTTAATGGTGAACGAAACATCGTCCACAGCTTTGACATAGGACCGTCTTTTACCGAATCCGAACTTTGAAATCGGAAAGTACTTCTTCAGGTGGTTGACTATCAGGATGTCGTCACTGCCCTTATCAATTTTCAAATTTTCGTTGATCATGGTGCTCTACCTTATGCTCTCCAGTACGTCTTTTTCCTCCTGCAGAATCTCGTCGCTGTAAAGGAAGCAGGCCGCCGCGTGGTTTTCATTGAAAAAGGTCATCGCCGGGTAATGCTCATGACAGATCGGCATGGCCTGATCGCATCGGTTGCAGAAATAACAGTGGTCAGGCATGTTGATGGGGTTGGGAACCTGCCCCCGGATGCTGTAGAGCCTGTTGCCGACCTCTTCGCCGCCGGGCTTGGATTTCATCAGGCCGATCGTATAGGGGTGTTTGGGGTGATGGAAGATCTCCCGGACCGTCCCCTGCTCGACGATGCGGCCCGCATACATGACGACGACATAGTCAGCCATTTCGGCGATTACGCCCAGGTCGTGCGTAATGAACATGATGCTTCCTTCATACTTGTCCTTGATTTCCCGGAGAAGTTCCAGTATCTGGGCCTGGATGGTCACATCGAGAGCCGTTGTCGGCTCATCGGCAATCACCAGCCTGGGGTTGCAGGCCAGGGCCATGGCGATCATGACCCGCTGGCGCATACCCCCTGACAGTTCATGCGGATAATTGTTGTAGATTTTCTCGCAGTCAGCAATGCCAACCAGCTTCAACATCTCAATCGAGCGCTTCTTTGCCTCAGAATCCGATTTGACCTCTTTATGAACCAGAAGCACTTCGTCAAGCTGCTCACCCACCTTGAAGACGGGATTGAGACTGGTCATGGGTTCCTGGAAGATCATGGCGATCTCCTTGCCCCGGATCCTGAGCATCTGATCCTTGGGCATTTGGGTGATTTCATAGACCTTGCCGTCACTGGCCTTGTAACGGATGCTGCCCGCAACAACCTGCCCGGTCGGCGCCTGTACAAGCTGCATGAGGGAAAGGCTGGTCACGGATTTGCCGCAGCCCGACTCACCGACCACGCCCACGATTTTCCCCTGGGGAACATCAAAGCTGACGCCATTAACAGCCTTGACGGTGCCGACATCGGTGAAGAAGAAGGTGTGGAGATCCTCAAATTCAACCACATTATTGGGGTCTTTCATGACGGTCAAATAATCCTTTTCAGGGACATTTTTCCGCGCCTTGGCCCGCTCAAATTTCTTGATGATCCGATTGTTGTTCCGGGAGATGCGCCGCTCCTCCCGAAGCGTCAAATAAACTGAATCGTCAATACCCTCAATTTTTTTACGCTTAAATATTTTCAGCCTTGCCAAAGTGGTCACCTACCTTTTCATTCTGGGATCGAAAGCATCGCGCAGACCGTCGCCCATGAAGCTGAAACCCAGGACCGCAATGACAATAAGAATTCCTGCCGGCACCCACATGTTGGGATAGTTGGCGAGGATTTCCTGGCCTTTGGAAGGGTCAGCCAGAGCGATCATGGATCCCCAGGCTGCGCGGGGGAAGGGAACACCCAGCCCCAGGTAGGATAGGGTCGATTCGTAAAGGATGACTCCGCCCAGTCCCAGGGTTGCACTGACAATCAGCTGGGGCATGGCATTGGGTACCAGATGCTTGAAGATCTTCTTAAAGGCGCTGATGCCGGTCGTCTCCGCAGCCATCATGTATTCCTGTTCCCTGAGCATGAGAATCTGCCCTCTGACAAGCCGGGCAACCCCGGTCCAGCCCATCAGGGTAAGGAAGGCCATCAGGTAGTAGATCCGGTGCTCAGCTGGAATGGATTCAATTGAACTGATGGTCGCCGATAAAATGAGCAGGATAGGCAGGCCGGGCAGACAGGCAAAAATATCGACAATCCGCATAACCACCTGGTCAACCCACTTGCCGAAGTAGCCGGCAAGCCCGCCGAGGATAATCCCCAGAATCGTTTCCATGATAATAACAATGAAAGAAATCACCAGCGAGATCCGGCCCCCATACATGAGCCGGGTCAGGATGTCAAAGCCGGACGTATCGGTTCCCAGCCAGTGATCTTTCGAAAGCGGCGCCTTGAACAGCACCACAGTTCTTGACTTATCGTAATACTGATAGGGTTTGCCGTCCGGGCCCTTGAAGTCGGCTGACGAGACCATATCCGAGTTTCTTTCAATTTTGAAAACCTGCGTTTCCTTGTATTTCCAGGTCAAATCGATGATCCAGGGCCCTACAAAGGAGAAGACAAAGACAAAGAGGACCATGGCAAGCCCGGCAATGGACAACTTGCTTTTGAAGAACCGCTTGGCCACCATGCGGCCTGGGGAGATGACACGGAAGTTCTCTTCAAAACCTGTCGCGGCAGTATCTTCCATATCGACATATTGATATGCGTTTTTCCGTTCGTTATTGGTATCCATGACAAGCCCCTCCCCTAAGACAATTTGACCCGGGGATCAACCACCATGTACATCAGATCTGAGATCAGCATGCCGGTCACCGTAAGAATGGCGAGGAACATGTTGTAGCCCATGATGAAGGGAATGTCACCCTGCTGCGTGGCCCGGAGGGCCATGTAGCCGATTCCGGGGATAGCGAAAACGGTCTCCGTGATCATGGCGCCTCCGAAAAGGCCGGGCAGCATGCCCGACAGCGAGGTGACCAGAGGAATCATGGTGTTCCGGAAAGCGTGTTTATAGGTTACCGTATGCTCGGACAATCCCTTGGCCCTCGCCGTTCGGATGTAATCCGAATTCAGGACTTCCAGCATATTAGTACGGGTGAATTTCATCACACCTCCAACGCCCAGCATGGTCAAAACGGTGATGGGAAGCACCAGATGCCAGGCCTTGTCCGCCAGGATGGCCAGATGCGCGTCCGCCGCAAATACCTTGGTTGCTGTAACCAGGCCTTGAAGCGGGAAGAGCTTCAATTTAATAGCAAAAACATTCATGAGCAGGGCGGACAGAAAGAATGAGGGCAGCGCCGTCCCCATCATGGCAAAGACTGATACGGTGTAGTCGTAAGTGCTGTACTGGTTGACAGCCGCCTTGATTCCCATGGGTATCCCGATGATGATCTCCAGGATATAGGACAGAAAGGCCACGATAAATGAGATCCAGATGTAATCACCCAGCACCTTGGTGACCGGCTTCCCGTAAAGGAAAGAAAAACCCAGGTCACCCGACAAGGTACTCTGCAGCCATTTTGAATAACCCTTGATGATGCCTCCCAGGCTTTTATCTGCCAGCCCGTAAAGTTCTTTCAGGCGCTGCACATCGTCCAGGGTCATGGCGCCGCTTTGCACGGCTGCCGATGTCTGGTTGTCGATGTAGTCCAGAGGCATCAGCATACTCAACATATAGATGAGCACCGAAACGCCCACGATGATGAGCAAGGCGAGGCCCAGCCTCTTCAAGATGTACTTCCACATATCAATCCTCTATTCGTCAGAAAAAGAAACTCCCCCTGACCATGGCGCCATTCTGCAACGACAGACCCTGCAGGCCGGCTCTTTTTTGGCAGGCGCTCTCCTTTGCCGGATCTTGTCCATCTAAGATAGCAAACCTGTATTCAAGGGGCAACCGCCCAGCGGCTTTTCTTAACTGAAAGGTCCCTTTTATCCAGAGAAAAGGCACAAGGCCCGGGTTTTCTCCGGGCCTTGCACCTGAAGCAGCTTAATGCCACTTGATTCGACAAAGATCAGTCGAGCAGATCGACATTCCAGATGAAGCTCAGAGGCGACTGGAAGGGTGTCACATCTTCACCACTGAAGAGTGAATCACCGTCAACGACCGTCTTGTCGTAGACGAACATGTTCTTCCTCTGGTAGGTCGGGATCTCAATCGCGATGCCGGTTGACAGTTCGAGCGCTTCCTTGTAGATGGTCTTACGCTCTTCCACGTCGAGCGTTGAGCGGCCGGCCACGATCAGTTCATTCAGCCTGGTCAGCATGGCCTTCTCCTCGTCCGAGCCATTCTCATAGAGGTAGAAGAGGCCGGCGCGCGGAGGCTGCTGGTTGACCTTGGGGTCGGAGTACCAGATCTGGAACATATCGGGGTCGACGCCGCCGCCGCCCCAGGCAGCTGCCCAGACCTGGATGCCGCTGTCGTAAGCAGTATTGAGCTTGCCCAGGAGGTTCTGGTCGACCTCGATGTCCACCTTGACGCCAATCTTGGCCAGGACTTCCTGCGTGTCGATCATGATGGAACCAGCCGGGTGGTCTTTGGCCTCTGAGGGCAGGGTGAACTTGAAGGTAACCTGCTGGCCCTCTTTTTCGTGACCTTCAGGATACTTCATGACGCCATCTTCGTAAACATAACCCGCTTCAAGGAAGAGTTCCTTGGATTTTTCGCCGGTCTCATCATAGGGGAAGAGATTTTCCGGGTTCTCGGGGTAGGCCCAGAGAACTTTGGTCATGGTCCGATAGTTGACACTGGCCAGCTCGCCGTAGTAGTCATCAACGGCCAGCTGCACGTTCATGGCGTGAGCGAGCGCTTTTCTGACTTCAAATTCGGGAACTGCCTGGCCCTGTATGCCGATGTAGCCGTAGCCGTCGTTGTCGACCAGGGTGTAGGCCAGTTTGGCGTATTCACCTTCACCCGCCGTGATGTCGTTGACGATGGTCGTCGAAGCAGAAGGATCAGCGTAGTGAACCGTGCCGGTCTTCAGCGAGTCAAGCTCGGCGCCCAGGGTGATCTCCTGATAACGGAAGGTGTGAATGTGGGGTGAACCCAGCAGGAAGTGCTCGTTGGGGCCGTAAGTCACCACATTGTCCTTGAATTCCTCAAAGATGTAGGGGCCTGCGCCAACGGGCTTGTCGTTCTTGGTCTTCAGATGATCCATGAAGGCCTTGTTGCCTACATCAACGCCAAAGTCATTCAGCTCGCCCGCGTAACCTTTTGTGTAGTAATGGAAGGGAACAACCGCAACGCCGAATTTAAAGATGGCCGTCGGGTCAACACCGTCCAGGACGATCTTGATGTACTCTCTCTCAACACCATCCTCCGATGTCAGGGTGCCGGTTGTGATACCGGAGATGCTGGGCACGCCGCCACCTTCTTCGCGTTCTTCCTGGAAGTATACATCTTTGACAAAGTCTTCGATTTCGAGCTCGGCGGCTTCTCCGTTGATGCCTTCAAGGTCGTAGCCGTACATGCCAACGATGTTCTCCCAGTAAACTTCAGGAGTAACTTCATCTTCACCAAAAACGTAGACATTCCCAAGGTAGTCGACGAAGTTGTCATCGTCATCCAAGTCGCCGAAGCCCCACATCACCATGCCAAAAGCAACTTTCTTGTTCTCATCTTCAACCAAATCAGCTTGCGTATAGGGTGCGAAATAGGCTGGAATGTACTGAGGATATTCTCTGTAGACATAATCGACGATTGACTGGGCGAATCGGGCTCCAGCCTGATCGATATAGCCCCAAACGGCTTTTTGATCGTCCTCGCTGACACCGGAAACGGGGTTCATGACCATTTCGCCATCAACGTATTCATAGCCGGCTTCCAGAATGGAGTCAACTTTTTCAATAAGGTCCATGGGCGCCTGGCGGCGATACTCAACAATCCCCTGGATGTCCATGGTGTAGAAAGTGGATGAACCGTCATACATGGGGTCAGCCAGAACATACATGGAGAAGAGCACGTCTTTGGCGCTCATGATAGTGCCGTCGCTGAAAGGGATGCCGTTCTTAAGCACAAAGGTATAAACCGAAGTGTCGCCTTCAATATCCTGCGAATACTCATAGGCAAAGCTGGGAACATCGATGCCTGCCTCAGGTGCACCGAACTTGTTGTAGTACAACAGGCCAAGCTGGGTCATGCCGACCACATCAGCGTCATAGGCAGAGGTATAGAAGAAGGGGTTGAATTTTCCATCCAATGTACCCGTACTGACAACGAGAGGTACTGTGGCATTGCTCCCCGTCCGCGGGGTGGCCAGCGCATCGTACCGATCGGCCGGAACGTCAGGCAAGACTTCTTTCGGCGGGGCCTCAGTTGTCGGCGGCGCCGATGTCTCCGTCGGCTTGCCCGTCTCTTCCGGCGGTGTCTTCGGGGCACAGCCAAACACGGCAAATGCCATCACTGCCACCAGAAGGAAAGCAAGCGACTTTCTAATTAGTTTGTTACTCATACTAGAACCTCCAATAGTATTGTTGCTATAAACTTAGCACGATGCCTCTTTTTCATCAACTTAATTGGGCGAGGCTTGCCCCTAATGATACAATATCCTGACCGCTTTTGTCACGTCATCGTTCACCTGTTCGCATTTTCGCCCGCTCGCTCCGGCATGGCCAGGCTCTTGCCCATGGATGCCAAAACCAGCATTTGGAGCAAACCGTGCATGTCCTGATTCAGCTGGTAAAGCTAAACTAAGCCGAAGTATTTTTCGAAAAATACAATCAAGCGTTCAATAATCGCGGACTTTCGCGCATCTCGATCTTCTGTACCAAACCGGGAAACAGGAGGCATAATCCGGTCAATGTCCGTGCCTTTGGTCTTGAGGACTCCATCACGGAAAGCATTGTCTATGAATCGCTTTGTTTCTTCGGATTTCAGCCTTTCTTCATCGATGATCTGAGCGATCTCCGCATCCTTTTTCTCCCGGACAAAAAGCTGCCAATCGTCCACAACGTCAGTGACCAGGTTAATCCGGTCAATAAATTGTTCAATCAGTTTCTTTTTGCTTCGCAACTCGAGACTTGAGTTGACAGCTTTCTCGATGGTGACCAGGATGGTTTTGTCCTTCGCGTTGGTTTTTTTGTATTCGGCAACCAGCATGAGGATGTAATCAATGTTAACCTCGATTTGGCGGACCAACTCCATTTCAAAAATGATATCATCACTGATTGACTCTTTTTCCGCCTCCCCTGCTTTCCGGTACGATTCATACAAGTCGATATAAATACTCTGGTAATCCTGGAAATCGCGTTCGGTCAATATTTCATTGCCTTCGAACTCATCGAAGGCTGTCAGGATATTTCTGACTTTCAAAATGGCTCCGTAGAGCATGATGAAACGCTTCTGAGCCGTCTCACCCAGGATGGATTCTCCGATCGGATAATTGGCAGTGAGCTCACGGATGAGGTCACGATAACCCGGCTTTCGCTCCCCTTCTTCAACGTAGCCGTAATAATAGTCGCGGTAAGACCTCAAGAGGATCGTTCCAGCCGCCTCTTTATCGCCGAAGAGGGCGATGGCCTCGTCCATCTGTTCCTTTAAATCCCGGAAACAGACAATGTTTCCATAGGTCTTGATGCTGTTCAAAATCCGGTTGGTCCGGGAAAAAGCCTGAATCAGGCCATGCTGCCGGAGGTTTTTATCTACCCAAAGGGTGTTCAGCGTTGTTGCGTCAAAGCCTGTCAAAAACATGTTGACCACGATCAATAGATCAACCTCACGGTTCTTGACGCGCAGTGAAAGATCTTTGTAATAGTTTTCAAACTTTTGTGACGAGGTATCGAAGCTGGTGCCGAAAGTCAAATTGTAATCCTGGATGGCCCCGTCAAGAAAATCCCGGGAATTCTGGTCAAGACCTCCCGTATCGAAATCTTCATCCGGTAATAAGCCTTCCGGTTCTTCTTCGTTGGCGCTGAAACTATAAATGAGGGCGAGGTTGAGCCGTCTCGAAGATTCCTCCAGCTGTTTTTTAAACTCCGCATAGTAACGTTGGGCTGCCTTGATGGATGAAACCGCATAGATCGAATTGAATCCTTTAACACGGCGTTCAGCTAGCTGACTCGATTGCCCCGCCTCTTTTCCCAACATCTGGGATCGGATCAGATAGGACATGGTATCTCGTTTGGTCTTCTGATCGAAGCGCTCCAGGATATAGGTCACGGTATTGGAAATCCGCCGTGGATCCAGGAGCGCCTCTTCGCGGTCGATCGAGTAGACATCCTTATCCTCGACCTGGTCGGGAAGTTTGAAGGTGTTGATAAAATCCACCCGAAAGGGAAGCACGTTGTGGTCGCGAATGGCATCAACAATGGTGTAAGTATGGATCGGGCGTCCAAAAGCATCCGGTGTCGTCCGGTAATAGAGATGACTCCCCACTGGAGCATTGTCGGCAAAGATAGGGGTTCCCGTAAAACCGAAGATCGCATATTTGCGGAATTTCCGGGTGATAGCCCGGTGCATCTCCCCGAACTGTGAGCGGTGACATTCATCAAAAATCAGGACCACCTGTTTGCCATAAACATCATGCCTGGGGTTGCTTTTAACGAAGACATTTAGCTTCTGGATGGTGGTCACAATGATTTTATAATCGTGGTGTCCACCCCGTTCATTCCGGTCTTCCATCTGACGCTGCAGGATCTGTGTCGATGTATTGCCATTGGCCGCCCCCTTCTCGTAGCGGTCATATTCTTTCATGGTCTGGTAATCCAGGTCTTTGCGGTCAACAACAAAGATCACCTTATCGATGAAGGGGAGCTGCGCCGCCAGCTGGGCTGTTTTGAAACTGGTCAGGGTCTTCCCCGACCCGGTTGTGTGCCAGACATAACCGCCTGCATCTCTTTTACCCATCAGCTGATAATTGTGGGCAGATTTAATCTGTAACAAGATGCGTTCGGCGGCGACAATCTGGTAGGGCCTCATGACGAGCAATAACTCGTCGGAAGTGAAAACACAGTACCTGGTCAGCACGTTCAGGATGGTGTGCCTGGCAAAAAAGGTCCGTGTAAAATCGACCAGATCCAAAATATTCTGATTTCCAGCATCCGCCCAAAAACTTGTGAACTCAAAACTGTTGCTTGTTTTCTTGCTCTTTTGCCTTTGACTCTCACTGGCTTCCGCGATATGGGAACGGCGGGTTGTGTTGCTGTAATACTTGGTGTTGGTTCCATTGGAGATCACAAAGATCTGAATATACTCGTAAAGACCGGATCCCGCCCAAAAGCTGTTTCGCTGATAGCGGTTGATCTGGTTGAAGGCTTCCCGGATGCTGATCCCCCGTCTTTTCAATTCAATGTGGATCAAGGGCAAACCATTAACCAGGATGGTCACATCGTAACGGGCTGATCGTTTGCCTTCTGTTTCTTCATACTGGTTGATGACCTGCAACCGGTTGTTATGGATATTGCTCTTATCCAGCAGATAGATATTCTTGACACTCCCGTCATCACGACGGAGAAGCTGGATGTAATCGACCTGGATCTTGCGGGTTTTTTCAACAATCCCTTCATTCTGATTGGCCAGTTTTTCTTGGAAAAACCGATTCCATTCCTCATCTGAAAATGTAATGCCATTCAACAATTCCAGCTGCCGCCGAAGGTTTTCAATCAAGGCCATCTCATTGCGAAGCGGAAGATACTCATACCCCTGCGAGACAAGCTGATCGATGAACTCTTTTTCCAGTTCCGCCTCACTCTGGTATCTGGCGGGCCGGTCACCGTATAAGGGCTTGTATTCTGCGACGACGGTTTCCTCTTCGGAGCTGACGACAATCTTGTATTGGCTCATGTCTTTTTCTCCTTGAAGGTCAAAAGCTTGTCCCGGTAGTATTGGTACTGTTTTTGACGGGCTGCAAGCTCTACTGTAAGCTCTGCTGTAAGCTCTGTGAAATTGTCCAAAATTCGGACAATTTCACGCTGGATCTGGAGAGGTGGCACAGGGACCCGTAGCGTTCTAATCTCAGTTGTGTTGATCGCGTCAAAGGTAGAGCCAAACGACCTTGCCTTGATTTCATATGAACTGGCATTCAACCAGTAATACAAGAACTTTGTGTCAAGGCGCTCTTTCCCCCATAGTGCACACAGCCCGCGCCCAATCGCAATATTCCTGTCTACAATGTTTACATCTCCAACGGGGGCCCGCACACTCATGACAATGCTACCCGAAGGCGCAATTTTGATGGGTGTGGAAGTGTATTGTGACGAGTGATTGAGATACATATCTCCAAACAGTGATTTCCCTTGATGGAATTCGATGCCTGACTTTGGGTCACTTGAAACGCTGTCACCCTTGGGAGAAATGCCCATCTCGAGGTATGCAATTTCAGACATCAAGGCTTTTTCCACATCGTATGGATAAAAACCTTGAACAAACTTGTCAGCCATTTTCATATTGAGAGACTCCTATTCTAGCCAACCCAAATCTTCAGTAGCACTATGATATTCTTCACGATTTTTGACATTTTCAATTATTCCAAGCACGAGTCTCCGAAATGGCCTGTATTTGCGAAGTCCAATCTCTTCATCAAAATCTCCATGGATAACGTCACTGATTTCACCAAAGAGCCTGTACCCATTTTGTGAGAACTCACGTGGAATGATGGCACGCTTCTGATCTACCTCACCTAAGAGCTCCTTAAACGGTCTTGGTTTTCCTTTCGGTGTGCTCACACTTATTGACTCGGAAACTGCAATTTCTTTTGTAATTTTCTCCATGATCTTCCGCAGATAAACAACAGCCCCAGCACCTAATCCTTCACGATAGGCATGTTCCGCCTTATTCAAAAGCAATGAAAACGTGCCGTATTGTTCGCTAACGATGGAAACTTTCTCAGAGAGTTTCTCACTTCGCTTAAGAATCCGTACCTTGGGCGCTTGTCCGCGGATATCTTCCTCAGCTTCGACAGAGAACCAAACTTGGACATCTGTGCCGCAACTACAAGTTAAAACACAGTCAATGCTTATGATTCTCGTGCTTACAAAAACACAAGATAACCTGCCCCTTGAAGTAAACGTGCGAATATCCTCACAGCGCGAACAGTAATAATTCAGCATCACTTTGCCGACAGACATTTTGACCTGCTGGCCTATTATTCCTTTTCTGTTAACTAGGAATCCTTCAATCTGCACAAAATTACGCTTGGGAGGTTTAGATAAGACATCACCTAGTCGCATCGCTTCACTCCTTTACCATCAATGCTCATTATTCCATCGTGCAAATAATGCGCTGCAATAGCGCTTCATTACTCTTCGCAAGACTCAGTTACCGTGCTCTACGTAAGACTATTCTTGGCTATCGCAAAAAATATCCTCTCCTCCTGCTATAGAGACAAGCTGAAGACCTACCCTTCTATCTCTCGAATGACCTTATCAATCTCCTTACGCAAATAATCCGATCGGGCTACAATCTCCTCAATCTCCCGATTCAGCTTGACAATATCAATCACTTCCCGGGTGTCCTCCGGTTCAACATAGGAGGTGACCGTCAGGTTGTACTCGTGCTCCTCAATCTCTGAATTGAGTACCAACCTGGAAAAATACTCCCTGTCCTCCCGCGATTTGAAAGCCTCCAGAATATTGTCGATGTGCTGTTGGGTCAGCTTATTGCTGTTGGTCACCTTGACGAATTCTTTGGACGCGTCAATGAAAAGCGTTTTATTCTCGCTCTTGTTCTTCTTGAGCACCATGATGCAGGTCGCGATGGAAGTGCCATAAAAGAGATTATCCGGCAGCTGGATGACGCAATCGACATAGTTGCTGTCGATCAGGAATTGCCTGATCTTTTTTTCTGCCCCTCCCCGGTACATGATCCCGGGAAAGCAAACAATAGCGGCTGTTCCTGTGGTGGCCAGCCAGGAGAGGCAGTGCATGATAAAGGCCAGATCCGCTTTGGATTTAGGTGCCAGCACACCTGCGGGGGAAAACCTCATGTCATTGATCAGGATGGGGTTGTCCTTGCCCTCCCACTTGATGGAGTAGGGGGGATTGGAAACGATGGCCTCAAAAGGTTCGTCATTCCAATGCTGAGGGCTGGTCAGGGTATCTCCATGGGCGATATCAAACTTATCGTAACCGATGTCATGCAAGAACATGTTGATGCGGCAGAGGTTGTAGGTGGTGATGTTGATCTCCTGGCCGAAAAATCCCTGGCGGACATTTTCTTTTCCAAGGATTTTTGAGAATTTGAGAAGCAGCGATCCTGATCCGCAGGCGGGGTCGTAAACCTTGTTGACTTCCTTTTTCCCAACTAATGTGAGATGGGTGAGCAGTTCGGACACTTCCTGCGGTGTGAAAAATTCGCCGCCGCTTTTACCCGCTCTTGAGGCATACATGCCCATCAGGTACTCATAAGCGTCGCCGAAGGCATCAATCGTGTTGTTTTGGTAGTCTCCCAGTCGCATGGATTGCACGCCAAGCAAGAGATTTTTTAACCTTTTATTTCGTTGTTCAACCGTTCCGCCAAGCTTATTGCTGTTGACATCAATATCGTCGAAAAGCCCCTTGAAATTCTGCTCACTATCTGTTCCCATGGCTGAGCTTTCAATATCCTTGAAGACAGCTGCCAGCTTCTCGTTCAGGTCTTTGTCGTTGGCCCTGGCTTTTTCACAGATATTGACGAATAACTCACTGGGAAGAATGAAAAAGCCTTTCGTCCTGACCAGATCCTCCCGAGCTTTTTCTGCTTTTTCATCAGAAATGGTCGGGTAGTCAAAATCGGGGTGACCCGCTTCGTGTTCCCCTTGATTGATGTAGGACGTAATATTCTCCGAAATATACCGGTAGAAAAGAATGCCGAGTATATATTGCTTGAAATCCCAGCCATCAACGCTCCCCCTCAGATCGTCAGCGATCCCCCAGATGGTACGGTGAAGCTCAGCCCGTTCCTGTTCTTTCCTGTTGTCCATGCCATGACCCCGCTATTCTGTTTTATCCTGCTGGTTAACGAACTAATTCAATGATCCGGGAATATTGATCTCATTCCCTAATACTATACCAAGCGCCCGCGCACACCACAAAGGCAAGAACTTCTGAAACTCCAGCCTTTCGACTTTTTGCCAACAATGTTAAGCCAAATCAAAGAGGTTCAATTGCTTCGATGGGAATGGCGGATAAAAGACGCCAACGATGGTGAAGGGATTCTTCGCAACTTTATGATGCTTCAGGGTTGTACCGAGAAAGAAGTGAAGGTCATGCTTCAAAAACTCTTCATAGTATTTTTGCCTGACCTTTTCGACAGCAATCTCTTTGTTTCCTCCGGCCCTTTTTAAACAATTGACGTAGAGCATGCCAATTTCCCAGTCCAGGATCTTCATGGTGGACTGCCTGCCGCTGTCATCCAGAAATTTGTAGGAGAAGTGGTAAGGCACTTTTGGCACCACCCTGAACTCATCAACGATCTCGTCAACCGTCTGGAAGACATTCAATTGTCTGGATACATACTCGAGATTAGCCAGCTTGGCGGGATCCCAGGATGGATTCGTTTTACTTGCATTAAAACTGAGAATCCTGGCCGGCTTGAATACCGCCAGGGAGATGTCATCTGCCTTTGCTTTGGTGATCAATTCTTCCAGGTTGGTGTAAACGTGCTGATTACCAAATATTATTCTTCGGCGTTCCTCCCAATCCAGTTTCTTCTTCGCCTCCTGCACAACCGAAAGTGTCTCCAAGTTTGGACGGTAGGATTCCGGCCGGAAATCTTTGGTGTTTCTTGCCGTTTCAACCTCGATCCAACTGAACTTTGGGTATTTTTGTTCAAGGTCGAGTTTTCTGAAGGGAACCGGATAAAGGCGAATCCAGCTCCCATCCTCAAGAATCCCCGCCGTACAGACCAGTTCAGCATAGGTTTCTGAAATCGTGGGATAAGTCTTGACCAGGATGTAGATCCGCTTCTTTTCCACTTCTTACAGGTCGATACTCTTCACTCGGCATTTATGGGTGACGTAGTCCCGGATCACATGCCGGTGACACATGGATGGTTCCCGTTCAAAACACATTAGGGCTACACGAAAGTACTTTCTTAGCAGGGATTCAAGTTGGTTCAGCTCACTTATTCGAAGGGACATGGTTTTCTCGTACACTTCAAAAAGGTCCTGGAAGTCTTCTTTCGTTTCCAACGACTGCCGGTTGGCAGACTCGATGCCAAGTCCGGGAATGTGAACATATTTTATCCCAACGGATTCTGCGATCTCGCCAAGTTTCCTTTTTGAATACCCGAATTTGCGACTCAGCGCGTTTTTCCGCACATCACAAAGCAGGCGCACATCATTTTGGATCAGTTGGTTAATGAAAGCTTCCAGGTTCCTGCCCTCATAGCCAATCGTAAAAAGGATTGGTTCTTTTTTGGCATAGGTTTGTCTTATCCGGTTGAAACTTTCCAGTTCTTTTCCGAAAAAAAGATCAGCAAGGATCTCACTCCTAATGGTGTAATAGGGATGCTCCCGATAAGCCCGGCGCATGAGTTCAATACCACGTTCAGGGGCTGTCTTAAAGGGATGATTCTCTTTTGGACAGCTTATGACAGCCGTTACTGTCTTCTCTTGCCCCTCCTGTAACCTCTCAACCTTGAAGTGGCCATGCGCGTGGAGAGTGTCTAAGTCTGCCGCAAGCTGGAAAGAATAGGCGCCATGCCGGAAAGGGACGAATTCATAGAAGTCAGAATCACCCGACATGGTGTGAAGGAAGACCAGTTTTTGCAGATCCGTGCTCTTCACACCGCCAACCAACTCATTTACAAAGGAGAGAAGAAAGCGCTGGCGCCTATAAGATGGCCGGCCGGCAACAATGCCCATACTGAAGCGCCTCCTCTCTTTTGTTGTCTTCCTTCAACCCAATACTAATTCCGGTGCCCGGTCCCGTCAAGGATACAGAGGGGCAAGCGCCAGGTACATCGGCTTTTTGGACGGGAGAGGCGGTAAATAGACAAAAGGTAATCACTCACCCCTGAATCCGTCCATCTTTTTCTTGCTCAGGAATGCTTTCATGGCATCCTTTTGGTCTTTGGTCTCAAAACACCGGCTGAAGCAGGACGCCTCCAAAGCCAAACCCTCTGCCAGTGTCAGATCCAGCCCTCCCCTGATGGCCCGCTTGGCCTCCCTGACGGCCACCGGTGCCTTTTGGGCAATAGTTGCTGCCAGTTCATGGACCCGCCCCATCAAGTGATCCGGCTCTGATACCTCCATGACAAGACCCAGGGCCTGGGCTTCCCTGACATCAATCCGCCTGCCCGTCATGATGAGATCGAAGGCGGACATGGAACCGACAAGCCTGGCCAGCCGCTGGGTTCCTCCGAAGCCGGGTGTAATTCCCAGGCCTGTTTCTGGAAAAGCGAAACTTGCTTTTGTTGACGCGATGCGGAAGTCGCAGGCCAGGGCCAGTTCAAAACCGCCGCCCAGGGCAAAACCATTGACTGCCGCGATGACGGGGACGGGAAACGAACTGACCTGATTCATGACCCGGTTGCCGAAGCGGGCGAACATTTCCGCCTCCTCCCGGTCCATGTCCGCCATTTCAGAAATATCTGCGCCGGCGACAAAAGCCTTGTTACCGGCACCGGTGATGATCAGGGCCCGCACCTGCTGGTCGTCAGCCAAATCGGATAAGGCAGACGACAGCTCATGGAGGACGGCCTTGTTCAAGGCGTTCAGGGCCTCGGGCCGGTCGATAGTCAATTCGGCAACGTAATCTGTCTGGTCAAGTTTGATGATGGACATGACCGCTCCTTTCACCGTTCCACCACGGCCGCGATGCCCATGCCCCCACCGATGCAAAGGGAGGCCAGGCCGCGTTTAACGTTTCTTTTCTCCATTTCATGGAGCAGGGTCACCAGGACACGCGCGCCCGAGGCGCCGACCGGATGGCCGAGGGCGATGGCACCGCCGTTCACGTTGACCTTTGCCGGATCGGCACCCAGTTCTTTCAGGACCGCCAGGGACTGGGCCGCAAAGGCTTCATTGAATTCAATCAGATCAATGTCATCCAGGCTTAAGCCGGTCTTTTCAAGAATCTTTTTTGTCGCGACATAAGGCCCCATGCCCATGATGGAGGGATCGAGGCCGACGGAAACGCCGGCGGTCAGGGCAGCCATGGGTTTTAACCCCAATTCCCTGGCCTTTTTGCCGCTCATGACCACCATGGCTGCCGCGCCGTCATTGATGCCGGACGCATTGCCGGCCGTCACCGTGCCATCCTTTTTGAAGGCCGGGCGGAGCTTTTGCATCCCCTCCAAAGTGGCTCCGTGCCGGGGGTATTCATCGGCCTCAAAGTCGTATTCATTTTTGCGCTCCCTGATGTGCACCGGGACGATTTCAGCTTCAAACCGGCCTTCCTTTTGGGCGCGCTCCGTCCTCCGCTGACTTTCCAGGGCGTAGGCATCCTGTTCTTCCCGGCTGATGCTGTATTTTTCGGCCACATTTTCAGCCGTGATGCCCATGTGATAATCGCCGAAAATGTCCCAGAGACCGTCCTTGATCATGCTGTCAATCAGGGTGCCGTCACCCATGCGGTAACCATCCCGGGCCTTGTCGAGCAGATAAGGCGCCGCCGACATGTTTTCGGTTCCGCCCGCGACGACGATTTCAGCCTGACCGCTTTCAATCAAGGCAGCTGCCAGTGTCACGGCTTTCAGGCCTGAACCACACACATTATTGATGGTGGAGGCAGGAACTGATTCAGGAATTCCGGCTGCCATGGCGGCCTGCCGGGCCACATTCTGTCCCAAGCCTGCTGCCAGGATGCAGCCCATGAGAACTTCATCCACATCCTCCGGACGAATGCCCGCGCGCCGGATCGCACCCCTGACCACCACCTCACCCAGCCTGACGGCCGAAACCTTGGCCAGACTACCCCCGAATTTTCCGATTGCCGTACGGCAGCCTCCCAGAATCACAATGTCTTTCATCGCTTCCTCTTTCTAATATTGATAAAATCCCTGTCCCGATTTGCGGCCCAGCTTGCCCTCTTGAACCATGCGGCCAAGCAGGGGGCTCGGCTCGTATTTTGGATTACCTGTTCTCGCCCGGATGATTTCCATAATGTTTTTAACGATGTCTATTCCGATAAAATCAGCCAGTTGAAGCGGCCCCATGGGGTGATTAGCCCCAAGCTTCATGGCCTGGTCGATGTCCTCGCGCGACGCGACCCCCTGATGCAAGAGATCGGCTGCCTCATTGATCATGGGGATCAGCAGCCGGTTGACAATGAAGCCCGGGCTCTCCTTGCAAAAAACCGGTTCCTTGCCGATGGCCCGGACGATGGCGGCGAACTGTTCTTTTGTCTCTTCCGAGGTATGGTCACCGCTTACGACCTCAACCAGTTTCATGACCGGCGCCGGATTAAAGAAATGCATGCCGGCCAAGCTGGACTCATGGTCCAGTTCCGACGCGATCTCCGTGATGGAAAGTGAGGAGGTGTTGGTCGCAAAAAGGCAATCCGGACGGCACAGCTTGTCCAGCTTGCCAAAAAGAACGCGCTTGGCCTCCAGATCCTCGAAAATGGCTTCAATTACAAGGTCTGCCCCCTTTGCCTCTTCAAGATCGGTCGATCGTTTCAAGTTGGCAAGCAGGTCTTCCGCTTCCTCTTGTGTCAGGCGGCCCTTGTCAAACTGGCGTCTCACCTGCTTTTCAATCAGGGCATAACCGCGCTCTACCAGGTCCGCTTCCCGGTCGAACATGACGGTTTCATGGCCGAAGGACGCGAAAACCTGTGCGATTCCCGCCCCCATGGTGCCGCATCCGGCAACAAATACTTTCATCTACAATCCTCCTGTCCTGTTATTTGTGGGCTGCTTCCTGTCTTCTGGCCAGCTCCGCCGCCATGTAGCCTGCGACATCATCGGCGTACTTGCCGGGACCAAAGCCCGCATCACAACCCAGCTCCTTGGCTAATTCATGGGAAATACGCGGTCCTCCCAGGATGAGCAGAAACCGGTGGCGAAGCGACTCCGCCTCCAGAAGCTCAACCAGTTCCGAAATATTCTTTATGTGGACATCCTTCTGGGTCACTGTCTGGGATACCAGCATGACATCAGCGTCGAATCGGACGGCTTCGCGGATAAAATCCTCGTTTTCCACCTGGCTGCCCAGGTTGAGGGTTTCAATCATGTCGTAGCGCTCCAGGCCATGGTGACCTGCATAGCCTTTCATGTTCATGATCGCGTCAATCCCAACCGTATGGGCATCGGTTCCCGTGCTGGCGCCGATCACCCGGATCCTGCGGCCCAGATGATCGCGGATATACTGATCGGTTTCCTCCATGGTCATGACAGGCGCTTCAATGCTTGCAGCCTCGATCCTTGTGTAGTCGATCCCCTTTTCGAAGGTGGCATAGGCGATGATCCGGGTGAAACGATCATCCAGCGCCTCATGCCAGCTGATCAGAGGATTGGACAAACCCATGGCGGTCAGTATGGCCCGGGCTGCCTCAACTGCCCGTTCGTCGTCAGGAACCGGCAGGGTGAAGCTCAGCTGGATTCGGCCGTCATCCATGGTGTCGCCGTAGGGCTTGAGGCGGGTGAGATCAGGCTTGGGAATCATCTTGCTGTTCCTCCAAAAACAAATCGATAAAGGGGTTGCAGTAATGGTCACCTTTGGCGATCACACCCTCCATCCCCTTGCCGCCCTCAGGCCGCCTTTTGATTCCGGCAAAACGGCCGGCTTCCAGTGAACGAAAGAGCCCATCCTGGCGGATGGTTTCGAGAAACCCGAGCGCCAGGTCAAGGACCTCGTCAGCCCGCTTCTCCAGCAGACCGCCCCTCTTGTACTCAATTTCATCCGATAGAGACTTCATGGCCCGTTTGACATAATCGGCATTGGCGATGGCGTGCGCCCGGTCTGCCATGTGGGGCGTGTGGATGGCCTCGGTCATCATGCCAAGAAGGAGGAACTGCTGGCCGGTCAGCACCCCCGCCACATTGAAGAGCGTATCCTGCACATGACCCTGAAAGATGTTGCCGGTCATGTGCTTGGTCGGCGGCATGTATTTGAGGGGGGCGTCCGGGAAAATCTGGCGGGCCATCTGGGCCTGGGCCAATTCAAAAACAAAGGAGTCAGGCAGGGAGGGATCCATCTCAAAGGCGTGCCCCAGCCCCATCTGCACTTTCCGCATCCCCGCCCGAAGGGCAAACTGTTCGTTGATCAATTGGGAGGCCAGAACCGTATGCGCCTCCTCGTAGGCGTCTGAGGTGGTCAGGTAGTTGTCTTCGCCGGTGTTGATGATGATGCCGGCCGCCCCATTGATCATCCGCGAGAAACTCTGGTCGATCAGGGTGCGCTGCATGTTGATGTCACGGAACAAAATCCCGTAAAGGGCGTCGTTCAGCATGACGTCCAGGCGCTCCAAGGCCCCCATGACCGCAATTTCAGGCATGCAGAGACCGGAACAATAGTTGCAGAGCCGGATGTAGCGGCCAAGTTCGTTTCCTTTTTCGTCCAGGGCCCGGCGCATGAGGCGGAAATTTTCCTGGGTGGCGGTCGTCCCCCCGAAACCTTCAGTCGTGGCACCGTAGGGCACGTAATCGAGCAGGCTCTGCCCTGTCGTCCGTATGACCGCGATGACGTCGGCACCCTGCCTGGCGGCGGCCTGCGCCTGGATTATATCTTCATAGATATTGCCGGTCGCTACGATGGCGTAAAGCCAGGGAGCGGATCTTTCGCCATACTTTTCAAGCAGGGATTCACGGGTCTTCCTGCCCTCCCGAATCCGGAAAATTGCTTTTTCCGCCTGCTCTTTGGCCCAAAGCCGGCAGGCAAAGGCATCGTGTTTCTCATGGGCAGTCAGATCCAGGCTTCCTGCTGCGACCGCTTCCGCCATTTTGATGGGGGCCAGCCCCGTCGAAAGCGCTCCCTGCGCCAGCCAGTAGGCGGCACCCGCCTCCAGGACGCCTTGGGTCCTGAGATGGTCAACCAGACGGTTGGCAAGGGGCACATCGAAGGCATCCACGCCGTCAACCCCAAAAAGACGGCAAATCGCCCGTTCCACCGCCACTGTCGAACAGAGTTCAAGCTGCTCCGTCACGTTGTCAGCGACGGCCGCTGCGGCCTGGCGCGCCTTATCCACCTTGTTCCAGTCAAGTCTGAGCTCTGCCATCAGCACCCCCCCCTTCACCTTCGAGCAGTTCAAAGACCCCCTTATCCAGACCCAGCCATCCCGCGATGCGGATGGCGTCTGCCGGGATGGACGCTGAACCGTCAACCGCCTCAATTGAGTAATCCATCAGGGATTCAATCCGCCGGACCGCCTCCTCGTCGGACTGAGGGTCGCCGGTGCCCGAAATGATTTCCTCCAGTTCCCCCGGCTCGATGCCGCGAAGCCGCAGATGCCTGATGCCCTCTTCCGCCGGAACCTCATAATGAGTCGCTACGACCAGCACACCGGGAAAAGCCGCGTAAAGCCGGCACAGGGCCCTGACAAGAGCCGTCGCCTCCTGCGGATTGGTGCCTCGAAGCGGTTCATCCAGGATGACCAATCCCGGCATGTGCCTGGCCTGACGGATGTCGTCCCTGATCTTGACAATTTCAGCGGCAAAAGTCGACAGGCCCCGTTTAGTTGTATCGAAATAATCAGAACTGTAACTGACAAAGCCAAAAAGCGGTGAAGCTGCATAGGCGCAGGGCGGGAAATAGCCCAGGTGAATCAGGACTACTGACAGGGCCATGGCCTTGAGGGCCACACTTTTCCCGCCCATATTGGCGCCCGTCAGCACACTTGTTCCTTGGGCGAGCGTGACCGTCTGACGCTCGTAGGCCGCTCCCCTGGCGGACAGATGCGCCTCGATGACCGGATGATAGAACTGTTCCAGGATCAAGGTTGCGCCTGCTTCAAGCAGATCCGGCTTTGAAGCGGCCCACCGGATGGCCAGCTGAGCCTTGGCCAGGCGAAAATCGAGCTGGCCGGCCGCATCCAGGTTTTCTGAAAGCCGGTCCGCGTAGGGGGCAAGCTGACCGCTTAAGTTTGCCCTGACCTGCCTTTCTTCCTCATTCTCCTCCGTAAGCAGTTGACTTCGTTCCTCAAGCAGCCTGCTCCGCTCTTCCCCACCGGCGCTCTCCAATTTTATTTCAACCTTTTTCCGCGCCTGCCTGAGCCCCGCCAGCCTGGCTGAGTATTCGTCATAAAGATAAAAGCCGCTGCTTTCCATTTTGCGTGGATCAAGCAGGGCCTCGGCCTCCGGCAGCGGTTTGATCAGGACATCTGCCCTGGCCAGGAGGACGGGGATTTTAAGCAGTTGGTGCAAAAGACGAACTGCCTCTTTGATCTCAAAGAGCTCAGTAAGATCCAGGGTACGGGCTTTCGAAAGGCCAGCCAGGCTTCCCCGCAGGTCACGGAAGCGGGAAAGATGACCCAGCGCCTGGCGGATTTCAAGCGGATGGTGCTTGGTGTACTCGGCAAGACGGTCAACAGCGGACAGTTCAGCTTCCAGAAGCTCTTTCTCATCCGGCCCGTAATACCGGTATTTCAGCTTCATCCGTTTCCCCTGGGGAGTCAGGCAACGACAGGCTTCCAGGGCCTGGGACAAACCCAGGCGCTCACGGTCCTGCCGGCTGATTAACAACATGACACTTTCCTCCCTGTCTTTTGATCAAACCAGGGCCGGCCCCGTATCCATCACGGGGACATCTACGGCCGTACTGACAGCCTTGACAAGCTCCCTGGCATCCACCTGGCTGCCGCCTCCTCTTGCCGGGTTGACAAAAACCATGGGCAGTATCAGCGGGTGGATGACCTCAAGTTTTACCCCCTGCTGCTTGAGCCGCGCAAGCGTCCTGCCCCCGATGAAGTAGCGGGTGCCATCTTCCGCCGCCAGGGTCATCTGTCTGAAGTGCTTGTTTGAAAGCAAATCCTCAACAAAACGTTCTGTGACGGCACCCCGCAAAAACAGGATCCTGTCACCCGGTGCAAGGCCCTGGGCCACTTCTTTTCCATGTCCGGCAAGTGAAGGCATTTCCATCAGGCGGACTTCGCCGCGGATGTCCCGGATGGCAGCCCGCGCTCCGGCTTTTCCTTCCATGGCAGCTTCGATTTCCTGTCTTTCTTCCTCAGCCAGGGATGGCAGTTTCAACAGCTCCGCCTGGACCGCCGTTTTCTCAGCCAGCTCCTCAATGGAGGCGGCATTGGCCATCCCGGCAACCAGAACGACCGCTTCTGTCAGGCCGCCTCCCGCCTGGGATTTGCGGTCCAGTGCTCCGTCGATGATGTAAAGACAGTCCGCCTCTTCCCGGCGAAAGAAAGTTTCACAAAGAGCCAGATCTCTTGCAATTGACGGACCGGCCAGTTCGAGATAACCATTTGACCGGGCCCGGGCGACAGCAACCTCACCGGTCGCCGTGCGGATACCCGTAAGTGCCAGAATTTCCAGAACGGCATCACTTTTGCCGACCGAGCCGGCAGCGGTGGCGATCAAGGTACCCTCCCTGACATATATCCGGGGTTTCATACCGCCCGTCACCAGATCCTGATCCTCGCCATCGCGGCCAACAGATGTCAGGGCCAGTACCCGGGGCAGCCCGGCCTTCGCGCAGGTTCTGATCAGATGGTTCAGCACTGTTGTTTTCCCGGCGTTTTTCCCGAGGCCCATAATGGCAAGCGAAGCCAGCCGGTCCAGATCCAGCGCTTCAATCAGACGGACGGCTCTGTCTTCTGCCACTGTCTGGCCTAAACGTACTCGACGTCCCTGCCGGCCATGGTCTTGCGGGCCAGGTCCTTGGGCTCCAGTGATTCGCCCTGCCCTTCCAACAGGCCTGAGACACCGGTCACTGTCATTTCTTCCTCTCCGCTGCAGACGGGGCAGTGGCACTGGCTGCTGTAGTCCCGCGGCTGGGTATAGGTGCTGATCACCCCTTCGTAGTTGCGGAGAACCACCCGCTCAGGGCTCTGCGAAATCAGGTAGTCGGGCATGACCGGGATTTTTCCGCCGCCGCCCAGGGCATCAACCACAAAGGTGGGCACACAAAAGCCGGACACATGGCCGCGCAGACCCTCAATAATCTCAATGCCCTTTGAAACACAGGTCCGGAAGTGCGAAATCCCCCGCGTCAGGTCGCACTGGTAGATGTAATAGGGCCTGACCCGGATCCAGGCCAGACCGGTAACCAGGCGGCGCATGACATGGACACAATCATTGATGCCCCGCAAAAGCACCGACTGGTTGCCAAGCGGGATACCGGCATCGGCCAGCATGGCGCAAGCGGCAGCGCTTTCGGGTGTGATTTCATTGGGATGGTTGAATTGCATATTGAGCCAGACAGGCTGGTAGTTCTTGAGGAGCCGGCAAAGTTCCGGCGTGATCCGTTGCGGCATGACGACAGGCGTCCGGGTTCCGATCCGGATAATCTCGACGTGCTCGATTCCCCGAAGTTCCTTCAGGATGTATTCCAGCCGGTCGTCACTCATGAGCAGGGCGTCGCCTCCTGAAAGGAGGACATCACGGACCATGGGGTGCTGGCGGATGTATTCGATACAGGCATCGATCTCGGCCCGGGTCCGGGCGCCGTCTTTCTGGCCTGCCAGCCGCCTCCGGGTACAGTGGCGGCAATACATGGAGCACATATCGGTAATGAGGAAGAGAACCCTGTCGGGGTAGCGATGGGTCAGGCCAAATACCGGAGAGTCGCCGTCCTCGTGGAGCGGATCGTCCTGGTCCTCCGGTGCAGATCTCCGCTCCCAAGCGGTGGGGATGGCCTGCTTTCTGGCGGGGTCGTGAGGATCATCCGGATCGATCAGGGTCAGGTAATAAGGTGTTATCGCCATGCGGAACTGCTGGAGCGCCTCTTTGACCCCATCAGTCTCCTCTTGGGTCAGGGTCATCAGACCCGTCAGGCCTTCCAGGCTGGTAATTCTGTTTTTGACCTGCCATTGCCAGCTGTTCCAGTCTTCGTCCGGCACCCCGGGGAAGAGGATCTCCCGCCTGGCCCGGCCCGTCTTGTTGATGTATTTATCTTCCGCTTTCATGGGGCCTCCTTTACAGGTAGAGAGTTTCAAAGATGTGTCGAAGCGCTTCGCTCTCTCTGACAACCTGGAGCGAGAACTCGGCATGGTTTTTTGTGTAGCCGTTGCCGACCATCATGGTGACATCCTTGCCCACACCTTCAGCGCCCAGGGCAGCCCGGGTGAAGCTGGTCGCCATGCTGAAGAAATAAACAATGCCGCCTTCCCTGGCAGGCAGGATAGAAGACATCTCGGTTCCGTCAATGTTAACCACATTGATGACCACATCGTACTCCCGGCCGCCGTTCAAGGCCAACGCCTTTTCAAGGACTTCGACCGGATTTTGCGCGTTGGCAACAAAGAATGAATGAGCCAATTTGTTGTCCAGCAGGGTCTTTTCCGGCCGGTTGTTGCGGCTCATACCGACCACATTGCCGCAGGGGCCGACACGTTTCATGGCCTCATAGCCACAAAGCATGCCGCTCTTGCCGCCGGCCCCCAGGATCAGGACACTGTCGCCCGGCTGAACGATCCGGGCGGTTTGGGCGGGCGCGCCCGCCACATCCAGAACGGCCAACGCCAGATTCTCACTCATATCTGCCGGCAACTTGGCGTAGACGCCGCTTTCGAACAAAATCGCCTGACCCTTGATCTCAACCCGCTCAACATCGGGGTGAACGGCTGTGATCTGATCAATGTGCAAAGGTGTCAAGGAGAGGGATACCAAGGTCGCGATGCGGTCGCCGGCCACAAGGTCGCGATCCGCCAGCGCCGGGCCGATCCGGGCCACCGTTCCCATCAGCATGCCGCCTGATCCGGTTACCGGATTTTGCATCTTGCCGCGTTCACTGACAATCTCCATGATTTTTGCCTTCAGCTTTGCTTCATCGCCTCCGGCTTCTTCCCACAACTGGCGGAAGCTTGCCGCGTCAATGTTAAGTGCGGAGACATCAATCAGGATCTCATTGTCATAGATCTCCATCCTGTTATCGATTTTTTGAGCCGCCTGCGGCAGTAATCCCTGAGGCTCCAGGACGCGGTGGGCGCCGTATTTATCTCCCATGGCCATGCTGTGTATCCTTCCTTTTCTCATTTTTTCTTCATTTGCAGGATTTCGCGCGCCTCATCGGGGCTGGCGATTTCAAGGTTCATTTCTTGCGCGATGCGGACCAGCCGGGCTACCAGCTGGCCGTTGCTTGTGGCGTTGACACGGCGTGCATATTGCAGATTATCTTCAAAGCCTGTCCGGGGATGCCCGCCCATGGCCATGGCCATGACATTGAGGGGCAATTGATGACGCCCCATGGCGGTCACGGTGAAAGTGGCATCCTCCGGCAGTGAATGACGGAGAAAAACCAGGTCACGGGGGGTTGCCGCGGCACCGCCATTGACACCCAGCACGATGTTGAAGTGAAGCGGCCGGTCGATATGACCCTGCCTGACCAGGCGCATGGCCATGTCGATATGGCTTTTATCAAAACATTCAAGTTCAGGCTTGATCCCGCGCTCACGCATCCTGGCCGCGAATTCGATGATCATGTTCTCGGTGTTGACGAAGATCTCATCACCGCCGAAGTTCATGGTGCCGCAGTCCAGGCTGGCCATCTCGGGATTGAGTTCAGTCGGCTGGAGCCGTTCCTCAGCGGTCATGCCCGTGGCTCCGCCCGTGGACGGCTGGATAATCACCTCGGGGCAAGCTTCCCGGATGGCGTTGATGAGAACCCTGAAACGCTCGCGGTCCTGGGTCGGCGAACCATCGTCGTGACGCGCGTGAAGGTGAATGATGGCCGCACCGGCCCCGGCTGCTGATTTGGCCTCGCGAACAAAGTCGTCCACCGTGTAGGGAACGGCCGGATTCATCTCCTGCGTGACTTCCGCACCGCTGATGGCGGCGGTAATGATGACTTTTGACATAAGTACTCCCCCTTCCTATTTACGTTGTTTAGCTTTGGGCGTGATACAGGTGCCTGAAGCCCGGCAGACCAGGACGGGCTGATCCAGCAGATCAGCGGCTGAATCCGACAGGTCGGTTCGCGGCGCGATCACCCGCCAGGCCTCAAACTTCATTTTTCGTGACGTGTTGCCTTCTTCCTCGATCCAGCCTTTTGCTTCGATGAAATCGCCGGCTGATACCGGTGCCAGGAAATCGATGCTGTCGTAGGCCCGGAAAAGCCCCTCATCACCGTCACGCCGTATCAGGAGTTCGGTCGCTACATCGCCGAACAGCTTCAAAAGATGGGCGCCGTCTACCAGCCCCCCTCCGTAATGCGCGTCTTCTGCGCCGATGCGGACGCGGATCATGGCTTCGATCATTTTGTCTCCTCCATCAATTTTCAGTTAGAAAAAAATAAGCGCCGCCTATTTTTCTCAAATACGCATAGCGCTTCATGCTCCAGCATGACAGTAAGCCGTCCTTGGTACGGCTTACCAGGGTCACCCGCCAGGGATCTGCCGGACGCCCTTCGGCAACGAACACTTTGATGCGGCCCCGATCCCGGGCTGGCCACCGCATCTACCCATTCGCTGCGCCTCTATTGTCGTTAAATTTTCAAGATCCCAGGTGCTCTGGTGCGGGCCGGCGGCGGCATAGAGGTGCCGTCCGGGGGTGTGCCCGCTCATTATACCTGAGCATTTTCAATTTTGACAAGAAGCCGGCTGTGAGGACTGTCATTTATTTTCGTGATGGTACAATGCAGGGGGATTCAATCGATGGCAGGTTCCCGCCTGCAGCGGGCAAAGAAGCAAGAAGAAAGGTTAGACGCCTATGAACAAAGTTGTGACAATGGAGGAAGCCCTGTCCCGTATTAAAGACGGCCAGTCTGTTATGATCGGCGGATTTATGACGGTCGGCACGCCTGAGGGTATAGTCGATGCCCTTGTTAACAGCCATATCCGGGACTTGATCCTGATCTCCAACGATACAGGGTTTGCCGACAGGGGGGTTGGCAAGCTCGTTGCCTTCAACAAGGTTAAAAAAGTAATCGCCTCCCATATCGGGACCAACCGGGAAACGGGCAATAAGATGAATGCCGGGGAGATCGAGGTGGAGTTGATTCCACAGGGGACTCTGGCGGAACAGATCCGCAGCGCCGGTGCGGGCCTGGGCGGTTTTTTGACTCCGACCGGGGCGGGAACCGTGGTTGAAGAAAACAAACAGACCATGGAATTTGACGGAAAAAGATACATTCTGGAACGACCCATCCGGGCTGATGTTGCTCTGCTTAAAGCGCACAAGGCTGACACCTCGGGCAATCTGGTCTATCGCCGGGCCGCCAGGAATTTCAATCCCCTCATGGCCATGGCAGCCGACCTTGTCATCGTTGAGGCTGACGAGATTGTTGAAGCAGGTCAGCTGGACCCTGATGAAGTAATGACTCCCTGCATCTTTGTGGATCTTATTGTCAAGAAGGAGGTGCCCCATGAATCCGCGTGAGAGAATTGCCCGCCGCGTTGCCCGCATCTTCAAAGACAACGATGTCGTTAACCTGGGGATCGGGCTTCCCACCTCAGTCGCCAACTACGTACCGGACGGTGTGCACATCATCCTGCAGTCGGAAAACGGTTTCCTGCGCGTCGGCCCTGTTCCCGAACCCGGACAGGAAGACCCCGATATCGTTGATGCGGGCGGCATGCCTGTTTCCATCCTGCCCGGCGGCTGCTGCTTTGACAGCGCCACCTCCTTCGCCATCATCCGGGGCGGCCACCTGGCCGCGACCGTGCTCGGAGCCCTGGAAGTTGACCAGGAAGGCAACCTGGCCAACTGGATGATCCCTGGAAAGATGGTTCCCGGCATGGGCGGCGCCATGGACCTGGTCGCGGGCGCCAGAAAAGTGATCATCGCCATGGAGCATCTGACCAAAAAGGGAGAGCCGAAAATCCTGAAAAAGTGCAAGCTCCCCCTGACCGCGGCACACGAAGTTGATCTGATCGTGACAGAACTGGGCCTCATGGAGGTCACCGATGAAGGGATCGTGTTAAGGGAACTGGCTCCCGGCGTGACCGTCGATGAGATCCAGTCGAAAACCGAAGCGGTCCTGATTATTCCGAATCAAATAGGTGTCATGAATTCCTGAAGTGATTTGCGGCCTGCCGCAGTTTTCTGAATCGAGGGGGATGATGAGAAAGATACTGATCACGGGAAGTCTTGGTCAGATCGGCACCGAATTGACCTGCCACTTTCGAAAAGAATACGGCGAGGATCGGGTGATTGCCTCTGATCTCATCCGCAAAGACGTTCCCGAGGTGATTGGCACGGGGCCCTTCGAACAGCTTGATGTACTCGATGCGCAGCGGCTAGCGGCCATTGTCAGTGCCTACGGGATCGACACAGTTATTCATTTGGCCGCCATCCTGTCGGCGACGGGTGAAGAGATTCCCCAGCGCGCCTTCGATGTCAACATGAACGGCCTTTATAAGGTTCTGGAGGTGGCACGGGAAAACAAGCTTTCCGTTTTCACCCCAAGCTCCATTGCGGCGTTCGGCGGGTCGACCCCCGCTGACCAGACCCCGCAGGACACCATTCAGCGGCCCAATACCATGTACGGGATCACCAAGGTGGCCGGCGAGCTTCTCTGCGACTATTACCACCACCGCTTCGGTGTCGACACCCGGGGGGTCCGGCTGCCGGGTCTGATCTCCCATCAAACACTGCCGGGCGGGGGGACCACAGACTATGCCGTACACATCTACTATGAAGCGATCAGGCAGGGACACTACACAAGCTACATCGCCGAGGGGACCCGGCTGGATATGATGTATATGCCCGATTGCCTCAAGGCCTTTACGATGCTCCTGGAAGCAGATCCCTCTCGTCTGGTCCACCGCAATGCTTTCAACATCACAGCCATGAGTATCGCGCCTGAGGAAATCGGGGAGGAGATCAAGAAGCATTTGCCTCACTTCGAGTTGTCCTTTGATGTTGATCCTGTCCGTCAGGCCATTGCCGATTCATGGCCCAACGCCATGGACGATTCCTGTGCCCGCCGGGAGTGGGACTGGAAGCCGGATTACGATCTGGCCTCCATGACGGCTGACATGCTTGAGCAGCTGAAAAAAGATCGGCGGGTATACCGATGAAAGACCACCATCAAGTGCCTGCCGGACTTGAGCCGGTATCCTATTACACGGGGGCCGTGGAAGCTTTCTGCGAGATGGTGGCCGGGGGTTTGAAACCTTTGGCGCTCAGCGCACCGCTGGAACCTGAACTGGCATCGCAAGTCAGGGTCTACGTTGAGCAGAGCATCAAAAAATACGACCTGGTTTTATACGAGGAGAAAGATTTCCCTCAAACGGCCTTGACTCCGCGGGAATCAGTCAAGGGGAAAATTATTTTCCTTCTTTGCAGGGATCATGAGGTTCTGAAAACCTACCGCTTGTTAAAAAAGAAGGCGGCGGACGGAATGGATGTATCCGGGGAACTGCGCCAGCTGCTCGGCTATCCCGAAAAGATCTGATCGTTTCAGCGGGGAGGTCAAATCCCCATTTTATGCATGTTCCCCGCATTCATCATGGTGCTGATGTTCGCGGCAGATGGAACCCGTGGACACAAGCGCACCTTTCAGATAGGCCTCGGCAGCTTCTCTGGCGTCGCCCTGGGCGCCGATAACTGCCTCGATGCCGTGCTGGTTGAAAATCTCAACCGCCGAACCGCCCATGCCACCGGAAATGATGACGCTCACACCCAGTCCGTGAAGGTAGTTGGGCAGGAATCCGGGGCGGTGACCCGGGTTGACGATGGATTCGCTCCGCATGATCTGTCCGTCTTCGACTTCAAAAAGATTGAAGTTTTGACAGTGTCCAAAATGCGCTGTGACTTTTTGTCCTTCGCTTGCCACCGCGATCTTAATCATCTGTTTTCTCCATTCTCTCGATCTGATCAGCCAGCTGATCCAGCCAGTCGATTCCCAGTTCTTCAATCCGGCCCTCGTCGGAGGCCAACGCGATCGAAGGATCAATCGGAATCCGTGCCATCACTTCCAGCTGATGGGTTTTCGCGATCTCATCAATATGGCTGTCGCCGAATACCTTGTATTTTTTCCCGTTGTCAGGACAAAGGAAGTAAGACATATTCTCCACAATGCCGATGACGGGGATATTCATCATACCGGCCATATTGACGGCCTTTTCGACAATCATGGAGACCAGTTCCTGGGGCGAGGTGACGACCACGATGCCGTCAACCGCCGCAGACTGAAAAACCGTGAGCGGAACGTCGCCTGTACCGGGCGGCATGTCGATGAACATGAAATCAATGTCGCGCCAGATGACATCGGTCCAAAACTGCTTGACCACCCCGGCAATCAGGGGTCCCCGCCAGATGACGGGATCGGTATCATTTTGCAGGAGGACATTCATGGACATGATCTCAATGCCGGTCCGGCTGCGGACGGGAAAGAGGCCCCTTTGATCACTCCTGGCCCGCTCCCTGATGCCAAACATCTTGGGAATGGAGGATCCGGTGATGTCCGCGTCCATGATGGCTGTCCGGTAACCCCGCTGATTCATGGCAACCGCCAGCAGCGAAGTCACCAGTGACTTGCCGACTCCCCCCTTGCCGCTGACAACGCCAATGACTTTCTTGACGCTGCTCAGGGGATTCAGTTTCTCTGAAAAGTCATGGGCTGCCTCCGTCCGTTCGGCACAGTCCTCCATGCATTGAGCACAGTTGTGGTCACAATTTTCTGGCATATTCTGCTCCGCCCCTCAAATTTCTATCATATCGCCGGCCGCCAGGTAATCGATCCGGCCGCCCATTTTTTCTTTTAACCGCTGGTAAGGGACCCTGCCCGTACAGTGACAAGTGTAGTACTTGGCGCCCGTCGAGGCAAGGAAAGCCGCGATCCGGTCAATCTCTCCATCGCTTTCACGGTCCTGGTCGCTTTTTGCCAGGTGAAAGCCGCCGATCACCACGTGGGGGTAACGCCCCTTGATCGAATGAAAATGCCTGACAATATTCATGATGCCCATGTGGGCGCACCCCGTAAAAAGAACCGTCTTGTCATCCTGCTCAATCACCAGATTCTGTTCGTGGACAAAATCGTCGTCCGTCAGCTCTCCGCCCTCTTTTTTCAGCAGGTCGCGGTTGGAGGACGGCAGTGATTCCAGCGGCTCCACGTTCGAAAAGACGCGGATCCCGCGTGCAATGGTGAAACGATCGGTGGTAAAAACGACCTGCCGGTTTTCTTTCAGCTTTTTATCGATCCCGATAAATTGAAGCTTGTCTCCCTGCCTCCTGGCGTAATAGTCACCAAAGGCCTGCGGATGGATGAAGACTTCCGCCTTGTCATTGAGTTCGAAAAAAGCATCCAGGCCGCCCCCATGGTCATAGTGACCGTGAGAAATGACAACGAATTCAACTTCAGACAGGTCAACCTTCATTTTGCGGGCATTTTCAATGAAAAGCGGACTGGCTCCCGTATCGAAAAGAATTTTGTGGCCCAGGGCTTCGATGTAGAGACTGAGACCGTGTTCGCTTCCCAAAGTCTCGCTCCGCGCCGAATTTTCCATCAGTACCTTAATAATCATGGTCTTAACCGCCTATTTTTCCAGAAGCAGCGCCATGGTTTTTTCGTAGACCGACCGCACCGCTTCCCCGGAAGGACAATCGATATCGACGATGCTCTGCCCCTTGTTGATGGCCCTGACAGCTTCCGTGTCAAAGGGAATGACACCGGCAAAGGGCAGGTTCTCCTCTTGGCAAAAGGTTCGTATCCGGCCGGTTATTTCCGGATTCGTATCGTGCTTATTGACGCAGACCGCAACGGTGGTCCCGAATTTCATGGCCGTATCAATGACCCGCTCCATATCACTGATCCCCGACAAAGAAGGTTCCGCCACGATAAGCACCAGGTCGACCCCGCTGAGAGAGGCAATGACAGGGCATCCGATGCCGGGGGAGCCATCAATGATGGCAAAGCGCTTTTCAAGGGCCTTCTCACGCATTTGCTTTTTTACTTCGGCTACCAGCAGGCCCGACATGCCGCTGCCCATTTTGAGCTCCGCGGTCGAAAAAACCCGGTCACCCTCCTGATAGAGGAGCAGCTCCCCCGAAACAGCCGGCGCCATGGTGACCGCCGAGACCGGGCAGACATGATGACAGACCGCACAGCCTTCACAGGCAAAGGGATCGACCGTGTAGGTTTCTTCGACCCGGATGGCTTTGAAGCGGCAGTGCTCCTTGCACAGACCACATTCGATGCAAAGATCCGCGTCGATTTCCGCTTTGGACAGACCATAAAAATCTGTACGGACAGGCTCACTGGACCAACCGGTGATCAGGTGCAGGTTGGGAGCTTCAACATCGCAATCGGCGTAGGTTCTGGCATCTGACAGCCTGATGAAGGCGCTGGCAACGGTTGTCTTTCCTGTGCCGCCCTTGCCGCTTAAGATCAATAGCTGTTTCATGGGCAGGCCTCCTCCAGGATGACCGTCAGCAATTCTTCGAACCAGATTCGATAGCCTTGGTCTTCCCGAACGGCGATCTCTCCTTTCGAGTTAATTAAACCCAGCTTCTGATCGAAGGGAATGCTTCCCAGGATGGGGAGTCCTTTCTCCAGACAGAAGGCTTCGGAGGGATTATCACCTTCCTGAATCTTGTTCAGGACCACTCCCAGGGGCTTGCCCATCAGGTTTACCAGTTGATAAACCATGGCCAGGTTATGGGCGCCGAAAATCGTCGGCTCTGCCACGAGTACACAGTAATCAGCCCCCGCAACCGTCTCCATGACAATGCAGGAGGTACCCGGAGGGCAGTCAATAAAGGTGAGAAGGTCCGGATCGTCATCCTGACCCTCCAATAAACGGTCGATAATGGGGATACCCGATTCCTCCCCGGTGTTCATGATACCGGAGTGTACCTGAACCTGGCCTGACACTCCACGTTCGATCCGGCCGATTTCCTTGTCCTTTTCGGAAAAGGCTTTTTCAGGGCAGACCAGGACGCAGCCTCCGCAGGAGTGACAGATTTCTTCAAAGACAATCAGCTCTTCCCTGATGTAGGCCAAAGCGTTGAACTGGCAAAAATCCACGCACTTGCGGCACCCCGTGCATTTGTCCTGATCGACGACGGGAATTTTGACTGCGACCCGCTCAATTTCCAAATCGCCCGGTTTGAAGAAAAGATGGCCGTTCGGCTCCTCAACGTCGCAGTCCAGGTAACGGGCCTGCCCTGCAACTTCGGCCAGGTTGACGGACACCAGTGTTTTTCCCGTACCGCCCTTGCCGCTTAATACCGCGATCTTCATGGGATCAATGCCTGTGGAGTCCGGCGTGAATCTCATCCAGCTCCGACAGTTTTCCCTCCAGGAAGGCGTCAATATTCTCCTTGATCGACTCACCCTTTGTCCGGTAAATTCTGGCTTTTGCCGCAAGCAGAACGCCGGCGGCGTTCTGGCCACAGCGGGGTGTCAGGACGGCATCAACTTTCTGATCGGCAACGATCTGGGCCGCGCGCACACCGGCTCCTCCGGCACTTTGAGCAGCGGTATTCAAGACAAATTGATTCTCTTTCGACTCCGTATCGTGGATCAGATAATAGGGCGCGCGCCCGAAGGACATGCAGACCTTGGATTCAATGCTGTTGCTGTCAACCGGTATGGCTAATTTCATGGATTTCTCCTCTTTCTGGGTGCATTTCGTAATAATTCGCGATGGCTTGACGGAGCGCCCCCACCCCCATAAGCGAGCAATGGATCTTGCTCTCAGGGAGGCCGTCAAGCGCCTGGATCACATCGTCCTCCGTGATGGAAAGCGCTTCCTCCAATGTTTTCCCCTTGGCCAGCTCCGAAGTCATGCTGGAGGTTGCGACGGCGCCGCAGCAACCGTAGACCAGGTAGGAAATGTCGTCGATGCGGTTGTCTTTCACTTTGATGTACATGACCAGACAATCGCCGCATGAAGGATCACCCACGCTGCCCTCGGCATCGGCGTCGGGCATGGTATGGGCATTTCGGGGGCTCATGAAATGGTCAATGACGGTGTCTGAATAAATCATCGATTGCGCCGGCCGCCATGCCCGTGCATTTGCCTGCCGCGCCCGTAACGGTGACAGCCGTGGCCGCAAATACCCTCGGGGCCTTCACACAGCCGGTATTCGCCTCCTTCAATAATCAGTACTTTCCCATTGACAAGTGAATCAGCGATCTTTTGCCTGGCCCTGACATAGATGCCCTGGATGGTCGTTCGGGCAACATTCATCTGGCGGGCACACTCCTCCTGGTTGAATCCCTCATGGTCAATCAACCTGACCGTCTCATATTCGTCAACGGTCATCCGGACGTGCTCGCGTGCGCCCGCGCCCACCCCCAGCGGCCCGAAGCGGCTGATTGGCGGCAATTGACAGACTCTTCGCCATTTCATGGGTCTGGCCACAGTGACTCACCTCAACTAATAATGGGGGGATAACCGGCAGCCCGGCCATCCCCGACTATTTTACTCGCTTTCGAGTTGTTTGGAAATGTAGTCCAGGCGTTCCTGCAGGATTTCCTTTTCTTCTTCCAAAATTTCGCGGTCGCTGCGGTCATCATAGGGTGCGTAGCCGTAGCCGGGGCCAAATCCGCGGCCATAACCGTAACCCATTCCGTACCCCCGCCGGCCGTAGCCCATGCGGCGCCCGCGGCGCCCGTAGCCGTATCCATAATCGCGGCAGGGGCCCATTCCCCAGCCCGTCATGGGGCCATAGCCCATCGGCCCTGTTCCATCTCTGCGTGGCATATTGAATACCTCCTAAATTTTCTTTATAAGTGACATATGTCATTTACTTCCATGATTGTACGCCTGTTAGTGACATATGTCAACTATTGTTTTTGGGTTAATATTACAAAAACAATGTGTTGTATTATTTTAATATGCATAGTGTTACAAACAAAATATTAGTAATTCATATTAGCATACGGTAATATGCTATTGCATTCGCTCTCAAATGATGCTATAGTCACCTCATCAGCTGCTCTTGCCTCTCCCCAACCATGGGAAAGGTCCGGGGATCAGGTACAGGTGGCTGTTCCGGCTCAACCTGTTTCGAGGTGGGCACAGGGACACGGGCAATGACGGTTCGAGCTTTGATGATAGAAACAGTTTCACGCGGGGGACTTGTCGCATTTAATTGATGCCTTTCTTTGGAACTTGTCTTTCAGCTAAGGGAGAAAGCGGGACAGTTCCAACAGAATCGACGATCGCATCCACTTAATTCATTTGAATATTGCCATGGTTGGATTCCAACCCCATTTATTCTTTGGCTGACGCCGGCTTTCTTGTTACCGGGAGCCGGGGCCGTGTTGAAGACCCAAAAACCGGAATCAGAGCACACTGAAGTGTCGCGGATGCCGGTCAGGGGTATCCCTGACGAGGAGGCGGGGATATGCTTTCGGCACGAAAAATACTATCTTTTTCCATTCATTTTCTGGTTTGGATGCTTTTGTCCTTCCTTCTGATCGCGGCGGCACTGACGGCCGGAGCCAGGCTGATCGGCTACACGCCCTATGTCGTCCTGTCCGGCAGCATGGAACCGGCTATTCCGACAGGCGCCCTCATCTACGTCCGCGCGACAGATCCCTACCGGGTTAAAGAAGGCGACCCCATCACCTTCCACCTCAATCAAGGCGGTCCGGTCGCCACCCACCGGGTCATCGAAATCGACGCCACCAACCGCTACTTCATCACCAAAGGCGACGCCAACAATTCACCGGACGGCATGCCTGTCCAGTTTTCCAACCTCATCGGCACGCCACGTTTCACGCTTCCGGCTGCCGGTTTTGTATACCATGCACTTTCAACCTCTCCGGGAAAGCCCCTTGCTCTGGCTTTCATCATAGCCTCCATCGCGGCCATGCTGGCGGTCGACGGCAACCGGAATTGGAAGAAAAAAGTCAATCAAGAGCAATCGCCTAACGAGGGATCCGGACGCAAGTCTGTCAATAAAGAGAAGATCCAGATCAACGTTCTGAACAGGAGGAACAAAGAATGAAGAAAAAAAGTTTGGTGATTGCGGTGGCCCTTGTGGCCATCCTCGCAATCGGTCTGGTTGTTACCATCGCGTACTTCACAGACAAGAAGGATGTCACCAACACGTTCACGGTCGGCAATTTGAAGATTGACCTGACAGAACCGAACTTTCCGGAAGCTCCCCCGAAGCTTCTCCCCGGAACCGAAATCCCCAAAGATCCCACGGTCAAACTCTTGGCTGGAAGTGAGGATGCCTACGTCTTCATGCAATTGAAGCCGGAAGGCAGAATCATGGATTTCCTTAAGCCGATCAGCATCAACTCCAACTGGATACCGGTCACCGGCGGATCGAACCTCTACGTCTACGCGACAGGGGATCCTCGTACGCCGGCAGTCGTTACGGCCGGCACTGTCTTGCCCGCCCTCTTCGACAAGGTGGAAGTCATAGCGGATCTGGACAATAGGATTTTTGAGGGCTATGAAGTCGAAGGGGGCGATGACGTCCCGGCCTTCGATCCTCTTGTGGACAAATTGACAATCAATGCTTTCGCCCATCAGGCCTACGTCAATGGCGTACTCAGTTACACGATTGCTGAAGACGCCGCCAAAGTGCAGCTACCTTAAGCAGCGGACAGACTCATCATTTACTAAGATAAGGAGTAATGATCATGAAAAAGAAATCTCTGCTGATCAGCGCCCTGGTCCTCGTCCTGGCCATGGCCGTTTTCGGAACCCTGGCTTTCTTCACAGCCGAGGATGACGCCACCAACATCATCACCATGGGCAACATCAAGATTCTGCTTATCGACGATACCCTCGATGACGAAGAAGAGCCGGTACCCTTCCCCGAAGCCGGCGTTCCGGCCATGCCCGGTACGACGGTTGACAAGATTGTCCAAGTCAAGAACGTCGGCGACAATCCCGCCTATGTCCGGGTCAAGCTGACGCCTGCCCTGGCGCCTGTTGTCGAGGGGTTTGGGGGCCTGATCACCTTCGCCGCCGACACGGCCAACTGGGAGAAAATTGGCGACTGGTACCACTACAAATATGTCTTGGCTAAGGGTGATACCACCCCCGCCCTGATCACCCAGGTCGTCTTTTCGAACACCATGGGCAATGATTACCAGGACGCCGTCTACACGCTTCTGGTTGAAGCCCAGGGGGTCCAGTCCGAAAACAATGGCACCGGCTATGCCGACGCAGCGGGTTGGCCGACTCCGTGACCGGCCTTCCGAACGGCAGCAATGCCCCGGCATACCTGCCAGGTCATACGCTTTTAGCTGAACAGCCGGAAGCATTGAAAGGAAGAAGGCCATGAACCCGACAATTCAATACAGGCGTCTGCCCGTTCTGATTCTCTGTTTGGTTTTGGCGCTTGCTTTAGCTTTTCCTGCCTACCCCACGACTGAGGCCTTCGCGGAACCGGATGTGGCAGGCGAGAATCAGGAACTGACAGGCAGTGATCCCGTACCGGAGGAAGCTCCCCCGGACGAGACCACCGGATTGCCGCCGGGAATCCCCACCAATGAAAGCGGAGAAGGATCCCAAGGCGGCTCACAGGAACAGAATACAATAAGAACTGAACCAGAGGGGAAAGAAGAGGCCGGGGCACAAGGCGGGACATCCACTGTAGAGCCGCCTGCCCCTGATCCTTCCGGTCAATCTCCGGACAAGAACCTCCCGGAAGATCACGTGCCCGATGATCCTCTTGTGATCCCACCAGCCAGGAATTTCACCACGGCAGGACCTTTGGTCAATCCAGTCACGCTGGGAAAGGCCCCACTGAATGCACTGTCTGGCGGGGGCACAGCTCCGGCCGGCCTCTACATGGACAAGACAGCCGTCTATGACGAAATGGCCGGACACGCCCTGATTACGCTTGATGTCTTCACCTCCGGCGAGGTCATCACGTCCCAGGTGCCTGTGCCGACCGACATCTGTCTGGTCCTCGACCAGTCCGGCAGTATGGCCTACGCCTTTGGAACCACAACCCGGCAGGCCGCGCTGAAGACAGCCGTCATTAACTTCATCAACGCGGTGGAAACGAACGCGGTGGCCAACAGTGTCGACCACAAGATCGGTATTGTGACCTTCGCGTCTTCGTCATCGATCAGGCAGTACCTGAGCGTCGATTACGGGGCTGCCCGGACTATTATCAACGGCCTTGGAACACCCAGCGGCGCGACCAATGCAGGAGCGGGCATGGCCAGTGCCATCACGGTCATGGAAGGATCCTCAACCGGTAGAAACAAAATCGTCATTATGTTTACGGACGGTGTGCCCACCACCGGCACGGCCTTCAATGTGACTGTGGCCGACACAGCCGTCAATAATGCCCGCACCCTGAAACAGGGCGGGTCCACCGTCTTTGCCGTCGGCATCTTTGACGGGGCCGACCCCGATGTCATGTACGGAGACTATGATCACTATCATGCCTATTCCTTCTATACTTACAGCGATGGCACGAGCGATCATCCCCGTTGGGATAAGCAAGTAAACAGTTCAACCGGAACGAGTACTGATGTTGAAATCCCCGCAGCCAACCGCTTCATGAACCTGCTGTCAAGCAATTCATCTACTGCGGCTAACACAGGTTTGACAAGGACTACGATAACGACTGGAAGCGGAAACAAGAGGAAATACTACGACGGATTCAACATCGTGGAATTCCACACCTTAACCAAGAGCGGTTATTATTTAAGTGCCAGCGACCCCAGCGGACTGAACAACATTTTCGAGTCGATCGCCCACACCATTGAGACGCCGACCATTGAGCTGGATGACGACACGGTTGTCCGGGATGTGGTGGCGCCCCATTTCCAGGTGTCTGACGCCGTACACATCACCCTTCAGTTGGCTGATTGCACGGGCTTTGACACCGGAAGCGGGATCTACACCTTTGGTCAGCCTTATGCGGCTCCATCGGGAGTGACCGCCTCCATTGATTCCGGTACCCAAACCGTTTCAGTGACGGGCTTCGACTTCAACGCCAACTTTGTCACCAAGGAACCCAAGGGAGGAACGGGAAGCGACTATGGCAGGAAACTGATCATCTCATTTCCTGTCACGCCGGACCCGACCTTCTTTGGAGGCAATGGGGTGGAAACCAACGTCAACACCAGCGGGGTGTACGAACCCGGGGTCAGCACTCCGGTCGGCACCTTCCCGGTGCCGGACGTCGATGTGCCCCTCAAGTACGAGGTCATGGAGAATCTGGTGCAAAAGGAGTACCTGGGCAACCCGGTCGATATCGCGGCGGTCATCGAATTTGTGACAGGGGGAAGTGTGTCCTACCAGCCCGACGGCTTCAACAACGACCATGTCAGGATCACTTACGAGGTCTACGATGGGGCCATCTTGCTCGGAACCTTCGTGATCGAGGCGGGGGATGCTGCAGCGTCCGGCTCCTGGTCAGGAACGCCGGTCGTGCCGGCGGCTGACTCCAACCATTATACGGTGAAAGTCACGGTGGAACCCTCACTTGCCGGATCCATCGAGGATCCGTTGATCAAGAACACCGGGCTCCTGGTTTACCGCTACCGGCCCGTCATCGAGACCCGGGATGAAACCCTCTACCTGGGTCAGGAAACGAGCATTCTTCCGACTGTTTTGCCGCATTACGCGAAAATCGGCTGGAAGTGCGAAGACAATCCGGACAGCAGCGGCATTCACGGAACGGAACCTCAGCTGACCCTGACGCCCGTCTTTGTCTCAGGCACGGTGCCGGGCGATCCGGCGCACTTTGCCCCGGCGGAGGAGTCGGAATTCAAGGTTCAGGTCAAGTGGGCCAATACAGCCTGGCCGGCTCAGCCGCAACACGTGGACATCACGGATGCCTGCTGGCTCTACCGGGCCGGCGACGGATACAGCGAAAAGGGGTCCAACCCTGACTTCAAACTGCCCTTCTGGATCTTCCTTAAGACCTGCCGGATTACTGTAACCAAACAGGCAGCGCCCGGCACCATCATTGGGTCCAATGAGTCTTTCATGATCGATGTGTCCGACACGCACGGGCACACCTGGCGGCTTCGCCTGTGTGTGGGTGAATCCGCCACACTACGGGGCCTCCCCATCGGTGTCTACACCGTCAAGGAGGATGCCCTGTGGTCTTGGCAGTATACTCCCTCGCCCGGGTCGGTCAGCGTGGAGCTCAAACCCAATGAAACGGAAGACCATGCGGCGGTTCTGGTGGCCAACGGGAAGGCCGGCCGGTGGATCACCGGCGAGACCTTCGTCATGAACCTTTTCAAAGGTTTGATGGATTAGGAGGTGAGTCATGAAACGATTGGATCATAAGACTCCCGCTCTCATGGTGACCCTCATCCTGACGCTGGTCCTCGCCGCAGTGACCATCCCCATGGCCCTGAGCTATTTAACTTCATCGCCGGATGCGCTGGAGAACATGTTCACCGATCCTTATGTTCCCCCCGATATTACGGAAACTTTTGACGGAGAGATCAAGGAGAACATCCGGATCGAGAACACCGGCAATGTCGATGCCTACATCCGCGCCGCTCTTGTCATCCAGGCCAAGGCCGAAAACGGCGACATCCTGGCCTACTCGCCCGTGCACGGTACGGATTACACCCTGTCGGCACTGGGCAGCACCTGGTTCAAGCAGAAAGACTATTACTACTTCAAGCATCCGGTACCGCCGGGCGGCTTAACAGATGTGATGTTCAGCAAAATCGAAGCCCTGAATATCCCTTTGAAAACGCTGGGAGGGGTCCATTACTACCTGAACATCGACGTGGCGTCACAGAGCATCCAGGCTCTGCCCCCCGGGGCAGTCGAGTCCGCGTGGCCGGTGACGGTCGGCGCCGGTTCCGTCTTGGAACCGGTATCACCATGAAGGAGGCAACGACGTGAAACAGTATAGATTTCTACTCACCCTTCTCACTCTTCTTGCCGTTTTCCTCCTCTCCGGCCACGCCGTCTTTGCGGTACAGTCCGAAGTGATCTATCGCGGTCACGCAGAAAAATTCGTCTTCATCCCGGATACGACCGACTTGTTCGGAGGGTTCAAGGGTGTGATGCCGGGGGACACCCGGCAGCAGGTGATTGCCCTGAAAAACAACACCAATGCGATCATCCGGATCTATCTGAGCGGCAAAGCATACGGCGCTGAGGAAACAACCTTCCTCTCCCGGTCGACCCTCAGAGGAAAGGTCGGCGCGGTCGAGATCTTCAACTATGACTCTCCCGCGACCAACCTGACTGACCGCATTCTGCTCAAAGAGTTGAGACCCTTCGAAAGCCTGGAAATGTTAGTCGAGCTCAAAGTGCCCGACACGCTGGACAACGATTTCCAGTCCAGGGAATACACCCTGGTCTGGACTTTCCTGGCGGAAGAAGAGCTGGTTGAAGCGGAAGAAGAAACGGTCCCGACAACCACCGAGAAGGAGACTCCCCGAACGGGCGAATCCGTCTCCCATTTGATGGTCGGCACAGGACTGCTTGTCTGTGGTTCAATGGCCATTCTCCTCTTGCTCGTCCGGAAAAAAATGATCCGGTAGGCAACCATGGCCTGTTGACAGGAAACCCCCGGGGGCAAAATCCTGGGGGTTTCCGCGTGCCCCTCTTTGTACCCTGGTCTGTGATTCAGTATAATGAAAAAGTCAACAGCCCCATCGGGTCATCTGCTTCCGGGAAAGGATCGATTATGAGCGCTGTCAAGTATGCCAAGGCCATCAAGGAACCTGGCCTTCTTTCGCCACGCGTCAAGTGGCTTCGCGATTACTATTTTACCGGCACGGACCGCAAATGGAACAATGAATACCTGATCTACACGACGGGAACACCCTGGGACGCCCAGTTTGATGAACTGACCTACTACATCGTTCCCGAGATGTATGCCTTCATGAATTCCTTTACCGTCTCCTGCCGGCAAAGTGCCCAGAAGGTGGCGATCCCTGATGACTTCTTCTCTTGGTCCATCCCGGAGCGCAAGGCCTGGTTCACCCGCCGGGTTGTCACCCGGCATATGCCGGTTGAAGTCCTCCCGGGCGACCTTTTGTGCGGGGCCCGGTTCAACCTTCAGTATTCCATGTGCCTCAACCGGGAAGAGCAAAAAGAACGCGACCGGCTGACACGGAAAGCCCGGGACGCCGTTCTCTTTTTGCACACCCACGGCTATGGCAACTGCGGTGCCACCAGCGGTCACCTGATCCCCGATTACGAAAAAATCATCAGGCACGGTTTCAGTGGGGTATTGGAGGGGCTTGAAGCGGAATACGGCAAGCTGACCGATACGGAAAAGGCAGGATCCCGGGGCGCCGTACTCCGCGCCATGAAAACGGCCTGCCTCATGCCCAGGGAATTGGCTGACAGATACGCCGAACATTGTGACTTTCTGGCAGATGAGGAAGAAGATCCGGTCCGGGCCGATGAGCTCCGGATCATGGCCGGCAACATGCGGATGGTTCCCTGGCGGGGAGCGGAAGATTTCCACCAGGCCGTCCAGTCGCTCTGGTTTACCCATATGCTGGTCATGTCCGACGAAAAATACCCGGGGCCGGGTGTGTCATTTGGCCGGCTGGACCAGTACCTTTACCCCTACTACCTGATCTCCAAAGAAGAGGGCATGACCGATGAGGAAATGAAGGACATCCTGGGCTGTTTTTGGGTGCACTGCAACACGGTCTATGATGCCCAGATCCGCGTCGGGGGCAACCAGGGAATTACGGCCGGCTTCGGCCAGCTTTTCAATCTATCCGGTTTCGGGCCGGACGGCCGGGACATGACCAATGACTTGACCTACCTGATCCTGGAGGTCATCGAGGCCATGAGCCCCATCCTGGAACCCAAGCCCAATGTCAGGCTCCACAAAAAGAGCCCCGACCGCCTGCTCGATGTCATCGTCGATATGATCTCGGGCAGCCAGGGAGCGCCTTTTCTTTTAAACTTTGATGAACGCTCAGTCGCGGGCATGCTGCTCCAGGCGGAAAAGTCCGGACAGCAGGCCCTGATCAACCGGGACAATGTCTTTGACTACGCTGCCGTCGGCTGCCTGGAAAACACCATGGCAGGCAACGACCGGTCGGGAACCGTGGACAACAACATCAACCTTCTGAAAGCCATGGAGCTGGTCTATGGCAACGGCTGTGACCTGCTGCCCTACTACGATCCCATGACCGGCAAATGGAGCAAAATCAGGCAGGAGGGCCCCCGAACCGGGACCTTGGCTGATCTTGACAGCTGGGACAAATTCTTCAATGCCTATGTTGAACAGACCCGCTTCATCGTCAAAAAAATGGTTGATACCTATGAAATGAGCGAGGCCATCCGGGCAGTATACCATCCCACCCCCTACCTGTCGCTTCTGGTCAAGGGCTGCGCTGAGCAGGGCCTGGACGTGACCCAGGGAGGGGCAGAGCTGTCCTACACCACCATGGAGGGCGTGACCTACGCCACCGCGGTGGATTCGCTCCTGGCGGTCAAATACCTGGTCTTTGACAAAAAGGAATGCAGCCTGGAGGAACTGGTCCAGGCCCTGAAAGACAACTGGAAGGGCCATGAGGTCCTCCAGGCCAAGGCCCTTCACCGGGCCCCCAAATACGGGCGTGACGACGACGAAAGTGACCGCCTGGCCTGGGAAGTCATGCGGATCTGGACGGATGAAGTCTGGCGATACAAGACCCAATCCACCGGGCGGCAGTTCCGGCCCGGCATGTTGTCCTGGAACTACTGGATCGGCTCGGGCTACATCATGAAAGCCAGTGCCAACGGACGGACCGAGAACCAGTTTCTCTCCAACGCCATTTGTCCCTCCAACGGAGCCGATCTGAACGGTCCGACCGCCAACAGCAACTCGGTCGGCACTGCCCTGGGCGGCAAGACCGATTGCGGCAACTACGTCAATGTCCTCCCCAACGGGGCCAGCCATACCATCACCTTCAATGCCTCCCTGGTCAGGACACCGGAGCACAAGGCCAAACTGAAATCCTTCCTCAAAGGCTACTGTGAAAATGGAGGGACAGCCCTCCAGATCAACATGCTGGATCCGGAAGTATTGAAAGAAGCCCAGGCTCATCCTTCCGACTACCGCCATCTTCTGGTCCGGGTCACCGGCTACAACGCCTACTTCACTTCCATCGGCAAAGAACTGCAGGACGAGATCATCGCCCGCGAAAGCCACCTGCAATATTGAGCCATGCGGATCCTGAACATCCAGCGTATGTCCACCGAGGACGGGCCCGGCCTTCGGACCACTCTTTTTGTCAAGGGCTGCCCACTGGCCTGCGCCTGGTGCCACAATCCTGAAAGCCTGTCCCGCTCTTTTCAGATTGAGTGGCTGGGCGAACGCTGCATCGGCTGCCGGACCTGCATTTCCGTCTGTCCTGAGGGCGCTCTTGAATTGGGGGAAAAAGGCCTGATCATCGACAGGGAGATCTGCAATCTCTGCCTTGCCTGCGCCGAAGCCTGTCCGGCCCGGGCCATCGAAACCCGGGGCGAGGACAGGACCGTCGACGATCTCTTTGATGAACTGATCAAGGATGTGGCCTATTTCGGCGAGGAAGGCGGCATCACTCTTTCCGGCGGAGAAATCTTGACTCAGGCGGCTGAAGCGGCAATGCTGCTGCAAAAACTTAAAGAACACGCCATTCACACCGCCATCGACACCTCGGGCCTTTGTTCCAGGGAGGCGCTGGACCGGGTCCTGCCCTGGACCGATCTGGTTCTCTACGATCTCAAACTCTTTGACGACGCGGCCCATCAGCACTGGACAGGGATTGGCAACCGGCGCATCATGGACAACTTTGACTACCTGGCAGAACAAAAAGAAATCCTGGGTTTCTCCGTCTGGGTCAGGACGCCCATTATCCCGGGCGCAACCGACAGCGATGACAACATACGCCGACTCGCCCGTTTCATCGGCGGACGGGCCGACCGCTGGGAGCTATGCGCCTTCAACAACCTTTGCACGGGAAAATACGATCGGCTGGGCAATCCCTGGGCCTTCGCCGGGGTCCCTCTGATGACGTCTGAGCGGATGAGCGAACTGGAAGCCATGGCCAGGGAGGAAGGCTGCGCAAACACCCATGCAACAGGCAATACCAGACTGGAAAAGCCTCACACAACCAAGGGGTGACAACAACTACAACCGGCAGTTGATTATATTGCAAAAACACAACCCGTGGTCTCTTGACGGGCATTTGAACGGTTCCTAGGCTTGAAGCGGGGAAAGGGAAGAGGTCAAGATGAAAAAGATCAATGTTGAGCGCGACGCCAAGGATTTCGCTTCGCCCTACAAGGTGGCTTTGATCGCCACCCACGATGAAGAAAAGGATGTTCACATCACCCTCTTGTCATCTCTGATGAACCGGGGGGATGACGAAATGGTAGTCGGCGAGTTCGTCAAAGGCTTGAGCAAGCAGTTTTTCCACGAGAGACCCCGGGCCGGCTTTCTCATCATGAATCTGGCCAGGGAGTTCTGGACCGGGACCATGGATTTTTACGACAAGAAAACGGAGGGGCCGGAATACATTACCTTCAACGAGATGACCCTCTTTCGTTTCAATACTTACTTCGGGGTCCATACGGTTCACTACGCCGAACTGCGGGAGATCTCCGAAAAGCGCAAGCTCAACATGGCCGGGATCGCAGCCAACATGGTCCGCGTCATACTGGCAAGCGCCTTGTTCAAAGGCCGGGAGGTGCCGGTATTCAATCCCTGGACCCGCCGGCATACCGCCAAGGCTGGAACCCTGCTCTTTTTGGGCTTTTCCGGCGATGACGGTTATCCCCGCCTACTTCCCGTCATCCAGGGCAAGTCCGTTTCCCGAAGCCGGATCCTGCTGACCCCCGCACCCTATAAGAAGCTGGCAGAGGGACTGAAGGACGGGGATCGGGCTTCACTTTTCGCAGCCAGTCTCGACATGGAGGCTGTGCTCCTCAAGGGTACCTACCGCAGGCTGCCGGGAGGCTTGGGCGCCGTCGACGTCGACCGGGTCTACAATTGCATGCCCCCCGTTCACCGCTACATCTACCCGGAGACGCCCTGGGAGGCTGTCACAGAATTCTAGGGACCGCCTGATGCAAGAAGATCCGCCAAGGACACTTTACCAGCTCATGTGGAGCCGCAAACGTGGCTTCATCATCTATCTTTTTGCTGCCTTCCTGCCCATCTTCCAGCAACTTATCATGGAGGCTGCCCTGGGTTTCTCTTTTACACTCCTGGAAGCCAGGACAAAAGCGGAAATCAGCGTACGTATCGCCATCCTGGTCGCGGCCATGCTGGTGCCGTCCGTCTTCCACTGGATTTCGAGGAGACTTCGGATCGGCTTCATGCGCGACATCCTCCTTGACGTCCGGAAGCGGGGCTTCCGCCATATCCTGAGCCTGCCTGTCCGCGTCTTCTCACGCAAATCCCGCGATCACTACCTGTCGCTTTTGGTCAATGACCTCAACATCTTCGAGAATGATTTCTTCGTCTCTTTCCTCAATGTCATTTTTAACGGCGGACTGACCTTGATTGCCCTTGGCATCCTCTTCTTTTTCGACTGGCGATACGGCCTGGCCAGCACCTTGGCGACCGGTCTTCTGGCACTTCTAGGCAGGGGTTTCCAAAAGAAAATCGTCTCGCTCAAGGAGAAAGAATCCGACGCCAACAAAGACTTCTCTCAACAGATGTCAAATGTCTTTCGAGGGCTGGAGATCCTGAAGCTCAACCAGGTCGAGGCACCCTTCCGGGAAAAATCCATGGGCTATGTAACAGCGCTTGAAAATATAAAAATGCGCTTCAACATCTTTGACTATTTCCAAAGCGGCACAATGGAAACACTGGGACTCATTTTCACTGTCCTGTCTTTCTTTTACATCGGAACCGGCTTGGTCTCCGCCAGGCTTTCCCTGCCGCAGGGGGTTTTCATGGTGCAAATCACCCAGCGTGCCATTTGGGGCATGGTCCAGGTTTTCCCCCATCTGAACAAGGTACGTGCCAGCCAGGCAATTTTTGACCGGATTGTCAGGGGAAGCCCCGACGAACAGGAGGCCCCGGCTCCTTTGGGAACCCTGCCCTTCACGCTGAACCAGGGGATTGAAGTCGACCAGCTTTCTTTTTCCTATGATAACCGGCCTGTTTTGCAAAGAGCTTCATTCAAGATCAACAAGGGAGAAAAAGTGCTGCTCAGGGGGATTTCCGGTTCGGGCAAAACCACCCTGCTCAATTTGCTGGCAGGTGTCTACAGCTCATACGGGGGTGAAATCCGCTACGACGGAAGGGAATTGAGGACCATCGATCCTGCTCCGCTCAACCGCAGGATTGCGGAAGTATATCAGGATGTCTTCCTCTTCGAGGATACCTTGCAAAACAACATCACCCTCTTCAGTGATTATGGGCAGGAAGCGATCGAAGCCGCTGTCGACAGGGCCGGCTTGCGGGAACTGGTCGAAAGGCTGCCGCTGGGTCTGGAGACTCCTTTGGAAGAAAATGGAAAAAATCTGTCCGGAGGCGAACGCCAGCGCGTTTCCATCGCGCGGGCCATCCTGAAGCAAGCCTCACTCCTTTTGGCCGATGAGGCTACCTCCAACCTGGATGAAAATCTGGGCCGCCATATTGAGGCGACCTTGCTTTCACTTGACGCCACAGTGATTTCCATCTCACACCGCTACTACGAGGGTGTGACAGAGGGCTACGATAAAATATTGGAAATCGATGGGGGAACCATCTCTGTTTGGCAACCCGGCGATTATTTCAAGGAGGCCGGCTGATGTTCAAAAAGACAAGCCCCGACAAACAAAGCCGCCCGCTCCTCCCCCCTGATTTGAAACGGACGCTCCGTCGGACAAGGTGGAAACTGCTTCCCGCCTCAATCCCCCTGCTCTTGTCGTCAGCACTCAATGTTTTGCTCATGCTCCTGATCCGGGAGAGTCTTGACGCCGCCCTGGCGGGCGATCCCGGTCGCGTCAGGGACGTTGTCTTGCCCATGCTTCTGGGCGTCGCCTGCTTCATTCCCGTTGAGCTCTTTTCTGCCTGGATGCGGGGGCGTTATCTGCGTTATGTCAACCAGTCCATGAAGGGCCGTTACATTGACCGGGTATTCGCCAAAAACATCAGCGAGTTCCAAAGCCAGCACCTGGCCCTTTACCTTTCCAACATCACCAACGACATGAACTCGGTGGAGCAGCGCTACTTCATCTCCCTGCACGAAATCCTGAACAGGGGTTTCGGCGCCATGGCGGGGGTCATCATCCTGCTCAATGTCCACTGGCTAGTCGCTGTTATGGCCCTGATCCCGGGCGTCATCGCCGCTTATGTGGCAATCCGGTCAGGCCGCGGTCTTGAGAAGCATGAGGGTGAACGTTCCGGTTTCCTGAAACAGTACACCATCTATATCAGGGAAGTCCTGTCTGCTTTCCGCATCATCCGAAACAACAGCCTCGAATACAAGGTTACCGAGGATTTCGACCGGAGAAGCACCCAGGTCCAACAGAAACGTTATGAACTCGACAAGGCCGAAACCCTTGTCCAGGTCAGAAACAACACGGTCTTCGGGATCATGATCGGGGGATTGCTGACCGCTGCCATGTTCTCTGTCCGGGCAGGAATCACGACAACCGGCGGGCTGATCCTGATCATCAATGGTTATTCCAGCATCATCAACACCTTCTACATGGTTTCGGAAAGACTGCCCATGATCCGGTCCGAGCGCCCGGTCTTTCTGCGCATGGAAAAGGCGCTCGAGAACAAGGAAAGAGAGGTTGAAACCGAAACCCTTCAAGGTTTCGACCATTCTCTCCAGTTTGATCAAGTCTCTTTTGCCTACGGTGAGAACCGGGTATTGCGTCAGGCCTCCTTCACCCTCAAGCGCGGAGGGAAATACCTGATGGTGGGACCTTCGGGGGGCGGCAAGTCGACAGTCCTGCGCCTGATACGCAAGTACTTCAACCCTGATGAAGGCACCATCCTGATCGACGGGCAGCCACTGCGTGCCATCAGCCGGGAATCCTATTACCAACACCTGGCCAATGTCGAGCAGCAAGTCTTCCTGTTCGATGACACCCTGAGAAATAACCTGACCCTCTTCAAGCTCTACGATGAAGAAGCGATCATCCGCGCAGTCCAGGGAGCCGGACTGACAGATTTCCTGGCTTCGCTTCCGGGCGGTCTTGATTATGTGATCACCGACAACGGGCAGAACCTGTCTGGAGGCGAAAAGGCACGGATCGCCATCGCCCGCGGCCTGATCGCCAGGGCCGACCTCCTGCTCCTGGACGAAGCCTTCGCCAGTCTGGATGAGGAGGTCGCACGAAACATTGAGCACACGCTCCTGTCTTTGGAAGGTGTCACCGTCGTCTCTGTCAGCCACATCGTTTTCCCCGATACGGCCCCTTTGTATGATGCGGTCTTTGAGGTCAAGCGTGGCCGTGTGACCCGGCGGCCGGCTTCTGGAATGGTATGATGGGCAAAAGGAGAAATCCATGGAACTACTTGATCTCAGCCAGGCCCTCGAAAAGGGCCGCGTCTCCCGCGGACCCGTCCTCATCAACAGCAAGCCCGATCTTCGTTCCGGCAGGCGGGACGATTATGTGACGGGTGAATTCTACCTGAAGGGTCAGACCTTCCCCTTCCGGATCTGGGAAAAGAATATTTACGGGATCGTTCTGGAGTACGGCCCCGGCATCTACCTGGCGGAAACGGTGGGATCCGATTTTAACGGCCCCTATCTGACCGTCCGCAGCATTGATCTCTATCCCGGAGATGACCTCACCCGAAATGATTTCATGGGCGGCCTCTCCCGGGAGGAATTGATGGAGAGCCTGGGGGATGTAAAAAGGAAACTGACCGCGGTCGGCGTGACAGAAACCTGCTGGCAGCTGGTCGATTCTGCCCTGGCCCGGCCCGGGCTTGAGGGACGGTTTTTTATTGAGGGGGCAGCCGTGCGGCACCACGACAACGTGGTTGGGGGGCTGGCCCACCACACCGCCAAAATGCTTCGTATCCTTGCCGCCCTGCTTGAAAATAATCCGGAACTTCGTAAGAGCGCTGATTTGTTGACCTTTTCCATTTTCATGCACGACATCGGGAAAATTTTCGAATACAGGGATCTTGACTTGTCGGAATTCTGGTTTGCCAACCACCGCGTCCGGGGCATTGAATTCCTGGCGGAAATCAGGGACGAAATCATCTCGCATTACGACGAGGACTTTTACCGGCAGGTCCAATCCGTCATCGCGGGGCACCACGGACAATATGGTGACCGGCCCACCACGGTTGCCGCTGCCATCGTCCATTACATCGATGTGCTGGAAAGTCAGACAACCGAGCTGTTGCGGGAGCAGCTGAACGCGCCGGGCGGCAAGGTCAGGCATCCCGACTTCGGCTTCCTGCAGGGAATTCCCCTGGACGAAAGCGAATAAAAAGCCGCCCCTCCTGTCGGGCAGGGGCGGCTTATTTGAGCGTATACCTTAACTCTTTTGCCCTTATTCTTTCCCGGTTGCCTGCTCTTCCCCGCCGACCACATCAAGTTCATCGAACACGTCACCGCACTCCGGGCAGAACTTGGGCGGCTTGGTCGGGTCTTCGGGTTCCCAGCCACACTTGTCACAACGGTAGTGCTTGACAACCGGCCGCGGTTTGCCGCAGTTCTCACAGAACTTGCCCGTATTGGTGGTGCCGCACTCGCAGACCCATTCCTCGACTTCCGGCTTGGGTGCGCCGCAGTTGGCGCAGAATTTGCTTGAATTATCGGCCTTGCCGCACTCGGGGCACTTCCAGACCGGGACTTCCGTAACACCAACCGGAACGGTCGCCTGTGCCTGGGCCTGCTGAGCTCCCTGCTGGAAGAGCTGACCTGCCTGCCCGCCACCGGCCATCTGGGCCATGCTCATACCGGCAAAGGCCATGAAAGGACCGGCGCCTTCATTTGAGGCCGCTGCTCTCATGGCATCCGCCTGGGCGCCGACAAGACCGGCCGCCGCCATGGTCGGATCGCGGAAGACCGCGCTCTTCTGGAGCTCCTTGATCATTTGCTCATCTTCTTCCGAAGCCTTGACCGACTGGAGTCCAACAGAAACGACCTTAATCCCGCGCAGGTTGCCCCACTTTTCTGACAGAACCTCGTTCAGGGCCTTGGCGATTTCCTCGGTATGACCGGGCAGCTCACTGTAGCGGATGCCCATGGCGGAAATCTTGGCGAAGGCCGGCTGGAGCGCGTTCATCAGTTCCGCGCGCAACTGTTCATCCATGCGGTCACGCTTGTAAGGCTCCTCAACGTTGCCTGACACGTTGGTATAGAAGAGGAGCGGGTCTTCGATCTTGTAGGAATACTCTCCAAAGGCCTTGATGGAAATGTCGACGTCAAGGCCGATGTTGCGGTCGACCACCCGGAAAGGAACAGCGTTGGCCGTACCGAACTTATTGTTCATCATTTCCTTCATGTTGAAATAGTAGACGCGCTGGTCTTTCCCCGTATCCCCGCCCATGGTAAAACGGTAACCAATCCGCTTGAAGGTCCCCAGGATATTCTTGCCGAGCGGTCCGTAAAATAGAGAAGGCTCCGTTGAAGTATCGTAAATATACTCGCCGGGCTCGGCGCTGAAGTCGACGACTCTGCCCTGTTCGACGATGATCATGCATTGACCGTCATTGACGGCGACGATGGATCCGTTCGAGATGATGTTCTCCTCGCCCTTGACATTGCTGCTTCGCGAAGAGGTCCGTTTCTGCCCTTTTTTAACGATCACGTCGTCGGCCAGGGCATCGCTGTAGAAAAACTCGCGCCACTGGTCGGCCAGTACTCCGCCGATCGCTCCGCCTGCTGCTTTCAGTAAGCCCATTTTTTTCTCCTTTGCATTTCTTATAATTTCGAATATCGATTGTTGAAAGTCCCGGAAAGAACGCCCTGCTGCGTCAATTGGGATCCTCGTTATCTTACCACATGCTGTCTTCTTTCTGCCGGCATCCGGCCTATGCCCGATACACCCGTCAGGACTTACCTTTCATCCTTTTCAAAATGGCCCTGGCCACATGGATGCCGCTTGCACCAGCCTGGGAAAGCCCCCGGGTGATGCCAGCCCCGTCGCCGATGGCAAAAAAGTGCGAAAGGCCCGTTTCGAACTCGCGGGTCAGCTCCAGGCGGGCGCTGTAGAACTTGACCTCGACCCCGTAAAGGAGGGTGTCGGCGTTGGCTGTGCCGGGCGCCAGTTTGTCAAGAACGTCCAGCATTTCCATGATATTGTCCAAATGACGTTTGGGAAGCGCCAAACTCAGGTCGCCGGGTGTCGCCTCCAGCGTCGGACGGACAAAACTCTTTGACATCCTGTGTTCATTGGTCCGCCGACCGTCACGCAAGTCGCCCAGCCGCTGCACCATGACCCCGCCGCCCAGCATGTTGGAAAGTGAGGCAATGTGCTTGCCATAACGGTACGGTTCCTTGAAGGGCTCGGTGAAGCGGTTGCTGACCAAAAGCGCGAAGTTGGTGTTTTCGCTTCGCAGGGCCGGATCATCATAGCTGTGTCCGTTCACGGTGATGATACCGTCGGTGTTTTCGGTCACAACGTAACCGTAGGGATTCATGCAAAAAGTCCGGACAATGTCGTTGTAGCGCCGCGTCATGTATTTCAGCTTGGCTTCATACATGGCATCCGTGATTTCTTTGAAAACCAGGGCGGGCAATTCAACACGGACGCCCAGATCAACCTGATTATTGATCATGGGCAGGTGGAGTGCCCGGCAGACATCGCTGAACCATTCGGCCCCCGACCGGCCCGGTGCTGCAATCAGGATGTCGCAGGCAACACGGCCCTTGGTTGTTTCAAGCTCATAGGAGTCGGGGGTGACCCCGTTCAAATGATCGATGGGCCTGCCATCCTTGATGGGAATTATCTCTTTCACTTCCGTTCGGCATGAGAGCTCAATGTGTGCGTTCAGCCAATCGAAGATCCGCTCCAGAATTTTGCGGTTGTGCTCGGTTCCCAGATGCTTGACCCGGGCATTCAGCAGGTGAATGTCATGGGAAAGGGCGCGGCGGCCGATGGCCTCAGCCTCCGGTGTCGCGGTCGAATAAACCTCATGGGTCGCCCCGAATTGCCTGTTGACGGCATCGACGTCATCGATAAGTTCGAGCACTTTGGCAGGCTCCAGATAATCGGTCAGCCAGCCGCCGAATTCCGTTGTGAAATTGAATTTGCCGTCCGAGAAGGCACCAGCTCCGCCAAAACCCCGCATGATGGCACAGGGTTTGCAATTAATGCACTTGCTGACCTTCTTTTCCAGGATGGGGCACTGGCGGGAAGCAATCGGGTCACCCTGCTCCAGGAGCAGGATATTCAACCGGGGCGCTTTGGTAATAAGCTCATAGGCCGCAAAGATACCCGCAAGACCGGCACCGATAATGGCAACATCTGCTTTTTTCATTTTCTCTCCCAACCTCCTTGCTTTACATGGAGGACCCGTTTATGATATCACGCTTGTGAAGCAAATCAGGACCAAGTATTTTGGCAATCAGAGGAAAGTGAAGGTCAGCCATGGATTTTGACCGGCATGAACGGACACGCTTGCTCTGGCCGCAATCGGCCATCGAAGCATTGGCCGGCAAAACTGTGCTTGTCGCAGGGCTCGGCGGGGTCGGTTCATGGACCGTCGAGGCTCTGGCGCGCGCGGGAACGGGCAGACTGATCCTGGTCGACCCTGATGTCATCTCGCCCTCCAATCTCAACCGTCAGCTCTATGCGCTCGAAAGCACGGTCGGTCAGGCAAAGTGTGACCTGGCGGCCAGGCGAGTCAGGGACATCAACAGAGCCATCGATGTCCTTTGCTTTCGGGAGCGCCTGTTCCCCGGAGCCGCCCGGGGTTTGCGGGACCGCTGCCCGGTTGTTGATTACATCGTCGATGCCATTGATTCTGTCAGCGCCAAAGTCGATCTGATCGCCTCAGCCTGCCATGGCGGCATTCCTCTGATCTCTTCCATGGGCACGGGAAACCGCCGGGATCCCTCCCGCCTCCGGCTGGCTGAACTTTCCGGCATCCAGGGTGACCCCCTGGCACGTCGCGTCCGCCAGGGTCTGAGGAAACACGGCATCGAAAAAGTCAAGGTCCTTTGTTCGGAGGAGCCGCCCGTTAAGATGGACGGGGAGCCTCGCCAGGTCGGCAGTGTTCCTACCGTGGCGCCGGTCGCGGGCTTCCTCATTGCTTCAGAAGTGATCGCCGATCTCGTGCTCCGCGAATCAGCCGGATGAGCGAGAAAATGAGGAAACATCCGGCATTGACAAGAACAATGACGGGCCCTGAAGGCAAGTCAAGGCCATAGGATAAAAAGAGTCCTGCCGCAAAACAGGCAAGCGAGGCAAGTGACGAAACAAGGGTTACTCCCTTGAAACTCCCGCAAAGGCGCATAGCCGACAGGGGAGGAAAAATAATCAGGCTGGCGATCAGGATGGCTCCCATCATCCGCATGCCAAGAACGATCGTGACCGAGGCCAGGATTGCAAGCAGGCCATTCCAGAGCCCGGCCCGGATCCCGGAAGCCCGGGCGAAGTTTTCATCGAAAGTCACAGCAAAAAGCTTGTTGTAGGAAAAAAGAAAAAGAGCAGCGACAACAAGCGAGAGAACAACCGCCATGGTCAGATCGCTTTTTGTCATGGACAAAATGCTGCCGAACATGAAGCCGTATAAATCCGTATTCATCCCCTTTGCCAGCGAAATCGCAACCACTCCCGCCGCCATGCTGGCGGACGAAAGCATGGCAATGGCGGCGTCCCCGCGGACGCGTGCGCTGCTGCTCAAGCGCAGGAGCAAGAAGGCTGCCGCCATGACAACCGGAAGCGAAACCACGAGGGGGGAAGTGGAAAAGGCCATGGCAACCGCCAGGGTGCCAAAAGCGACGTGGGACAGGCCATCACCGATCATGGCATAGCGGGTCAGAACCAGGCTGGTTCCAAGAAGCGAAGCACAGAGCGCGATAAGCGAGCCCCCGACCAGCGCCCGAAGGAGGAAGGAGAATGAGAAGAAATCTGCCATGAAAGCGGTCATGCCTGCCCTCCCCGGCGCTCTCCCTTGCGGCCCGGCAGATAAGAGGCAACCAGTTCACTGTTCATGTATTCATCCGTTGTCCCGAAAAAATGGTGGCCATATCCCAAATGCAAGACATGGGTTGAGTCGCGCGTCACACAGTGGATATCGTGGGAGACCATGACGACGGTCACCCCGCCCTGGTTGAGTTCACGGATCAGGCGGTAGAAATCGTGGGAAACCACCGGGTCAAGGCCCGCGACCGGTTCATCCAGCAGGAGCAATCCCTCGGCTGCCACCAGGGCCCGGGCAAGGAGGACCCGCTGGCGCTGTCCTCCCGACAATTCACGGAAGGAACGCTTTGTCAGGTCTTCCAAGGCCAGGCGCCGCATGACCGAACCCGTGGCTTTCCGGTCTTCCCCTGAATAAAAGGAAATCAGCCTGTGGCGGTTGAGCCGTCCAGACATGACGATTTCCTGCACAGTCGCAGGGAAATCGCGCTGTTCGGGCACCTGTTGCGGCAGATAACCGATCCGGTGGAATCGCAGGGCGTCACCCCGTCCGATGACCCCGGACGAAGGTTCTTTCAAGCCAAGCAGGCCAAGCAGGAGTGTGGTCTTTCCTGATCCGTTTTCGCCGATCACCGCCAGATAATCGCCCTCGTCCAGCGTGAAGGACAAGTCATTGACGACGAGCCGGCGGTCGTAAGCGAAACTGACCCTGTCCAGTGTCAGCAACCGGCTCATTTCGCCAGGCCCCTGCGGAGATTTTCCGCATTCTCTTTCATGAGCGAAAGATAAGTCACCCCTTGCTCAATCTCCTCTCTTGATACGTTATGAGCGGCGTGGAAAAGCAGCTTCTGGGCACCTGTTTCCGAAACCACCAGATCGGCCAGCTTCTGGTCAGAAAACTCCATGTGAAAAATGAAAGGGATTTGTTCCCTTCGCACCTTTTCGATGATGGCCGACACGGTCCGCGGTTTGGGATCCGTCTCTGCCGCGCAGCCGGGAAAAGCTGCCATATAGCCAAGATCGTAGGCTGTTGTGAAATAGATGAGGGGGAAACGGTCCGCCACAATAATCTCGCGGCGTGGCCCGGCCTGGACAATTTCCCTGAAGGTGTGGTCCAGCGCCCGTAACTCATCGCCGAAGCGGCTGACATTGGTCCGGTAATCGGCTGCATGGACAGGATCGATGGCACCAAGGCTTTTTGCGATCCCCTCCGCAATCCGGAGCGCGTTCATGGGATCGGTCCAGATATGCTCATCGTAGTGGTGGATATGAGGACCCGTCTCCTGTTCGGCTTCGCCCTCGAGCACACCTTGGTCCGATTCTTCAATCAAGGTCACATAATCCATCATGCGGACGGTTCTGGCAGGCTCGATCTCCGCTGCTTCCAGCAGTCGGTCCACCCAGGCATCCGAAGGGCCGCCATTGTAAATAAATAAATCGCAATCTTTGATCCGGATCACATCTCTGGGTGACGGTTCGTAGGTATGGCTTTCCGAACCGGGAGGCAGAAGCATGGAAACCTCCACCTGCTCACCGCCCGCCTGGCGCGCGAAATCGAAGGGAGGAAAGATGGTCGCAATGACATCAAGTTTATCTTTTTCCGGCCCCTTGCCATCTGTCCGGGAGCAGCCGGCGGAAAGGAGAAAAGCTGCGAGCAGGGTAAAAAACAAAACGGGCAACCACGGATGACGGTTTTTCCTGGCCACGGCCATGACCCTCCCCCCTTTACGACCTGCTGGATGAAAAAGGTTCCGGATCTAGAATACCATCATGGCTGACCGGTACAAGAGCAGCTCGTTCGTGATGGCAAAAGCGCAAAAAATCCCCGCCGTTGCCAGGCGGGAAGCCGCCAGACCCAAAGGCAGTGGATCTGCCCGCCGTTCAACCAGCCTGAAAACGTAGTGGAGCACGATGTCGGCTGCCAGCCAGCCAGTGGGGATCAGGAAGACTTCCCACCGCGTTCCCTGACGTTCCAGTATGGCCAGGGCATAATAGCGGGCAGCCACATTTTCCGGCATCAGGAAAAAGAGCGGGAGGGCCGTGAGGAAGGGGGCCAGCGCAAAAAACCAGTAGATAACGTAAATGGTGTCTTTTTTCATGGTTTCACCGCGCACATGGCGACAAAGACACCGTCGCCGTGACCTTCCCGGACTTCCTGGGCAACATTTTCAAAAGTGAAAACCGTTTGCCGGATTTTTACAAGTTCAAAGCCTGCCCTGTCCAGCTCGGTCAGCATTTCTTTTGTGCCCCTGAAATAAGCGTTCTTATAAAAGGGATCCTGATCACGCTCCTCTTCATAGACAGCTCCCAGGGGGGCGTCAATATCGACATGGCCCAGAATCAAATGGCCGTGCGGGGAAAGCACACGGTGGCATTCATTCAAGACCGGAGACAGCTCCTCAAGATAACAGTCGACTGTGATCATGAATACAGCGTCAAAGCTTTCGTTTTCGAAGGGCAGGGCTTCCGCGAAACCCTCGACCACTTCAATGCCCCGTGCCCGCGCGTATGCTGCCATGCCCGAAGACGGCTCGAGGCCCAGCTTGACACCCAGGGCCTGTGCAAAACGCCCTGTCCCGACACCCACCTCGAGGGCATCTTCGAAAGGTGGTGTCACCTGGCGGACAGCTTCAATCTCAGCTGCCAGAATCAGTGGATTATTCTCATACCAGGCGTCGTATTCGCCGGCTCTTTCATTGAAAAGTCCCGTGCTGTCCATTGATTTCACCTTAATGTGCCAGAAGGCCCGGATACCGCGATGCCAGCCGGTGGAGCGTGGCCAGCGCCGACAGGATTTGTTCCTCCGTGTGCTCGCTTGTCATGCAGAAGCGCAGCCGGGCCTGTCCTCTGGCAACGGCCGGGAAGACGGCCGGCGGAACGATAATTCCTTCATCCTCCAGCTGTTTTGACAGCATGAATGCAATCTCGTCCGAGCCGATCATGATGGGCGTGACGGCTGTTTCCTCCGCCAGACAGGTATCAAAGCCATAGCGGTGGGCCTCATCGAGGAAAATTTTGATATTGCGGCGCAGACGGTCGACCCGGCTCGAATCACGCTCCATGATTTCGATCCCTTTTAAAACAGCGGCCGCGAGCGGCGGGCTGATTCCAACGGAGAAGACAAAGCCGGGAAGATTGTAGCGGAGGTATTCGATCAAATTGCGGCTTCCCGCCAAATAACCTCCGCAGGTTCCAAAACCTTTTGAAAGTGTTCCCATGTGAATGTCAATATCTTTGGGATCAATCCCGAAATGTTCATCGACGCCACGTCCTGTCTTTCCCAGCACCAGCATGGAATGGGCCTCATCAACCATGAGAAAACAGTCATAGGTTTTTTTGATCCGTACGAATTCGGGCACGGGGGCGACATCTCCATCCATGCTGTAAGCGCCTTCGATAACAATCAGGACTTTTTCGTAGCGGTCGCGCCGGTTCTTCAGGAGCTGCTCAAGAGCCTGGAAGTCATTGTGCGGGAAGGGGCGGGCGTCTGCCTGCGCCATCCGGATGCCCTCCGTAATGGAGTTATGGCTCAAAACATCATAGAGAATCAGATCCCGTTCACCGCAAAAATTGCCGACAAAGGTGACATTGGTTGAATGTCCGCCGACCAGGACAAGGGCATCTTCTGTTCCCTTCCAGGCAGCCAAGGCCTTTTCGAGATCCTGATGAACTGTCTTTTCCCCGGCAATCAGGCGGCTGCCGCTTGCCGACGTACCGTACTGTTTCACCGCTTCAATGGCTGCCTGGTTGACCTCGGGGTCACCGGAAAGACCAACGTAGTTGTAGGAGGCAAAATTCAGCATCTTGCGGCCGCCGATATAGGATACATCCCGCAAGGATGAATCCTGCGCAATGAAGTAGGGATTGCCGAACATCTCAAGAGCCGCCGTCAGCGAATCACGCCTCTCGGCGAAAGCTTTGTATTCGGGTGTTTCCTCAAAAGTCTTAATCCGCGTCACCTGGCGGTCAGGCTCGGAGGTATCGGCGGCGCGCCCATCGGCAAATTCACCGTGGATGCGACGGAATACCAGCGCCGCGATGTCGTTGACCGTCAAGTCGCGGTCGAAAAGGCGTTCATCGATGGCCAGTCCAAATTCCACTTCTGCGTGGGTAAGCAATGAAATACTTTGCAGGCTGTCACCGCCCAAATCCTGTGAAAAGTAGGAGGAAGGCTCAACCTGGTCGAAAGGCAGGTCCAGCAGCTCCGCGATCAGTGACTGGACGGTCTTTCTCACCTCAAAAAAGGCGGGATCAGCCGCGATCTCAGGCGTGCAGTAAGACGAGGCGCGGATCTCCGTTTCTGACGGCGCTACAGCTTCTGCTGCCTTTTTCCTGGCTGCAAGCGGGTACTCGGTCAGGGGCCAATCACCGCTGGCTACAGCTTCAGCGACAGGGCCCCGCCTGACTTTGGCAGAAGCGGAAAGATCGAGCGGTTTTTTCGATACGAAGAACCGTTCGATCTGCTGGTCGAGCGGCATGGTGAGGTTGATTTCCGCAACGGCTTCCGCCAAGACCTCCGGATCAGCTCCTTCAACCGGTTCAACCAGCATGGCAATTCTGTCATAGAGGCCCTCCGGAAGTCCAAAAATGACGTATTTTTGCAAGCCGGGAACGGTCGCAAAAGCCCCCTCCAGTTCATCGGGGTAGAGATTTTCTCCGCTGGCTTTCAGGATAATATCTTTAACCCGGCCGTCCAGGAAAATCCGGTCACCGCAGAAGCGGCCGATATCACCTGTGTGAAACCACTCCTTCCGGTCCCGGGCATGGAAGATGCCTCCCCGCAGCGTGCCGCAAAAGACAACGTTGGAACGGACTGTCAATTCGCCGCGTTCGCAGGGATCATCCCTGTCCCTCTGCTCGTCGCCTAGCGGAACCATCCTCAGCGAATCGTCAAAGAGTGGTGCCCCGACGTTTCCATCCAGCCGGTCTGCCAGCACCTCGGTATTGACAACGGAATAGATGCCGATCTCTGTCATCCCGTATCCATTGACCAGGTAATAGCCAAGGCCATTCAGTATCCGCAGCGTCTCCGGCAGGATGTAGCCGCCGCCTGAGACGGCAATGTAAAGCTCATTTCCCACAAGCTGCTCTCGGATCATCTGCAGCATGCCCGCAACCGGCATGGGCAGATCCACCCCTGCTTCCTGGTAGGACAGCGACAGTTCGATCATTTTGTCAAAATCTTCGGGTGATGTGCCACTCATCTCAACAAAGCGTTTTTTTACCAGTTGAGCGACCCCATTCCAGACAGCGGGAATGGCAACAAACTGAGTGACCCTGCTCTCCTTGCAGGCCTGGACAATGGCTTCAGGTGATGGTTTCGCCGGAATCACCATGGTGTTGCCAAAGACCTGCGGGAAGAGGAAGCAGACAATGAAGCCGAAGACGTGGTGCCAGGGAATAAAGGCAACCGCCTTTTCCTTGACCCCTTCCCGGGCAAAGCGGTCGGTTGACGCAAGCAGTTTTTTCAGGATGCCATACTGCTCGGTGATCCCGATATCATCGTGGACGTAGCAGCGCGAGATGCCGGTCGTCCCGCTTGTGCACAGGCAGATGTGTCCGCCCCAGCCGTCAAGTTCAGAAGCCGGTGCAGCCAGTTCATTTTTGCCGCCCCGGGCATAGCGCTGGCGTACACCGGCATCGCGCCAGTCGGGCATCAAGGCCAGGGCCGGGATGACGGGATAGGGCGTCGTCCGCTCAGCTGCCTCGTCAGCGATGAGTGCAATGATACCTGTTTCAGCCGCCAGTGTGTCAGTCAATGGATCCGATGCTCTGACATCGATCAGGACAACCGGGTGGCCCGAGGCCATGGCTGCCCAGTAGCAGATGCCGAATCCGGGGCCGTTTTGCATCTGGATGCCCACCCAACCCCGCCGGCCCGGATCGTCTTTGTCCAGGGATCGCTCTTTTTCCTCGATCGCCTTTTGCATGCCGCCGGAGCGGAAATAGTCGGTCATCCGTTTGGCAGTCTCATCGATCAGGCCCAGGTATTCATCGTAGGAAATCTCCATCAGGCCATTCGAAGTATGAATTTCAAAGGCCGTTCCCTGGCCGAGGCGCTCCACCAAGCGGAAGAGTCCCCTGTATCCCGGCACTTCTTCTAATTGCTCAAGATATTCAAAAAATTTCATGCAATCCTCCCTGATAAAGGATCGTGTGGAACAGGCACCCGAAAAGGAGGGCCGTCTCCTCATCATCCCCTCAAAGTAAAGCATAGTATGTCACTTAAATGTGAGCAAGTTATAAATAAGAGGATTGTCAGCGTCCTGTCGTTCTGGCCAATTATGAGTCCTCACAGGGCTGGTTTACTGCAACTATAGCCAATTCTTTTCCGATGGTTTCGTCCGGCGTGCTAGACTGTTGGATAGCAGTTTAGGAAAGCGAGACGGAACCGCCTTTTTAAATGAATACTTCTTGCCACTCAGTCGAGAGCTACCCGGTCAAGTTCCAGGACTGCGACCCCTCTGGTCGTATCCACCTGCACCGCCTGATGGATTACGCGCAAGACTGTGACGACCGCAACTGCCGCCTCCTTGGTGTCGACGGCAAATCCCTTCTCAAGCACAAGGCCTGCTGGATCATGGTGGGATACGCCATCCGTCTCATCGCCGGCCTGCCCGGATCCGATGAGATCCTGGTAGTCGACAGCTGGTCGAGAGGGCTTGATGGCATCCGCTTCTATCGCGAGAACAACTATTATCTGGGAAAGCAGGCTGAAGCCAATCTGATTGGGATGGCGACATCGGAATGGATCCTGGCAAGCACGGACCGGCACAGGCCGCTGCGCCCGGCTGCCATCCTCGATCCGGACGAATTCAATGCCCTGAGCGACCCCCGGGTTGCCAACCTGGAAATAATCGAACGGCTCAGCCCACCCGCGAATCCCCCCGCCACTTCCTGCTGCCTTGATTACCGCATCGGTCTGGGCGACCTGGACTTGAACATTCATCTGCACAACACGCACTACGCGCGGCTTGCCGTCGATGCCGCAGCCAGACTGGTCAAACTGGATCCCCGGCGCCAGTATCTTCAAATCAGTTCCTTTCACATCCAGTACAATGCGGAAGTCCATTATAACGACCGCTTGATCGTTACTTCCGGATTCGATCCCTGTGATCCGTCCCTGATCCACATTGCGGGCAGACTCGAAGACGGGGCGGCATCCTCCTTCCTTGCAAGAATGACTTATCGGCTAAACAGTCTCAGCCCTCCCGGTATATGAGGTCCCTATGAATGTCCTGATCATCGAAACCATCATCGATTTGCCTTGGTGCCATTCCCTCAAGGATAAGCGCCGGGTCCGCCAGAGCCTGATTGACCGCCTGGAAAAGCGCCACCGTCTGTCGGTCAAGGAAATTGATTGCCAGGATATGTGGAAGACGCTTTGCCTGGGGATGGCAGCCGTTGTCCTGAGCGAGGGGGGCGGCCGAACGCTGGAGCAATCGATCCGCACCACCATCGAGGAACACAGCAACGGCGACATCCAAGACTGGAAAGTCGATCTTCTCTAGGCTTCATTCTTTGTTACAATGAAGGCGTATTTCCGGTAAGTCTGTCAGTTGACGTATGTGACAGCTAATCCCGGATTCATCTGGCAACTTGTATTCGGAGGTGTTTATGTCTCAGTCAACCGGAAAACTGGATTATAAGAAGACTGCCTTTCTTGGCTTTGGCTTCCTGGCAAGTTCTCTCGCCTGGAGCATCTACAACAGTCTGGTTCCTGTACTTTTGGAAGAGCGTTTCCTGCTTTCCACGACGGTTATCGGGACTATCATGACCATTGACAACATTTTCGGCATCATTTTCCAACCTCTGGTTGGCGCATACAGTGACCGCACCTTCACCCGGTTTGGACGGCGGATGCCCTGGATCATGATAGGCATCCCCCTCTCGGCCATTTTCTTTGCACTCGTTCCCTGGTCAACCAGCCTGGGTCTGTTCATGGGATTTCTCATCTGCTTCAACTTGATCATGTCCCTGTGGCGGTCACCTGTCATTGCCCTCATGCCTGACTTGACTCCTCGGCCCCTGCGAAGCAAGGCGAACGGCATCATCAACCTGATGGGCGGCATTGGCAGCATCATCGCCTTCCTCGTCGGAGGCATTCTGGCGAAAATCGACAGCAGTGGCCGCCTGTCTTTCGGGATGGGTTCCATCGTCATGGTCCTGGCACTGATCTGTCTTTTACTCTTCATCCGTGAGCCTTTGGGCGAAGCGTGGGCAAGGGCACAACGTGAGACCGTTGGCCGCAGGCTGACAGCCAAAGAATTTGCAAGGACACTCGAAACCGAAGAAGAATCCGAGGACATCAAGGAAAAAGGAGGGGCGGGCCATAAACTGACCGCCGGTGAAAAGCGAAGCCTGATTTTGATCCTGGCTGCGATATTTTTCTGGTTCTGCGCCTACAACGCCATCGAGACTTTCTTTACCCTGTACGCGGTCAACGTCTTGAAAGTTGGGGCAGGCACGGCAACTACCATGCTGACGTCCTTCTCACTGACTTTCGTAGCTTTCGCCCTCCCCGCGGGCCTGATCGCCGGGAAGCGGGGCCGCAAGCGGACCATCGTGACGGGGCTGATTCTCTTGATTGCCTTCATGCTCCCCATGATCTTTATCAATCCGATTCTGTCTGCCTTCGGCGTTGACATCGCAAACACGTCAACCCTCATGATCAAGCAGATTGTTGTCATTGCCCTGCTGGCTTCCGCCGGTTTCGGCTGGGCCTGTGTCAACATCAACTCCCTGCCTATGGTGGTTGAGCTGGCCTCGGTTGACAAGATTGGGCGCTTCACCGGTTATTACTACTTTTTCTCCTTTGGGGCTTCGATTTTCAGCCCCATCCTGTGGGGAGCCATCCGCGACCTGACCAAAGATTACAACACGCTCTTTATCTACGCAGTCATTTGCTTCATGCTGGCACTCGCCTCCATGCTCTTCGTCAAGCACGGCGAAGTCCATCAACACACCAAAGAAGTGATGGAGGAGGCTACACTCGACCTCGACTAGAAAGCGGGTGCCGAAACAGCCTGAGAACAGCCGTAAGCGCCGGACAAGAGAGCACTCGTCCGGCGCTTTGCAAAGGGGATATTCGATGGTAACAAAAATTTTTGCCCACCGGGGTGTCCGGAAATACCATGCCGAGAACACCATGACAGCTTTCCGGGCTGCGGAAGCCATGGGGCTGGACGGCATTGAGCTTGATGTCCAGCGGACGGCAGATGGTCAGCTGATCATCTGCCACGATGAGAATCTTGCAAGACTGTCAGGAGAAGACCTCTGGGTCAAGGATCTGACATTCGAAGAGCTGTCCGCCCTGAACATTGCCCGCTACAGGCCCGATTCCCCGCTCGAATGTGCACCCTCGCTTGATGAGTTTCTGGCCTGGTTCAAAACGACCTCCATGACTGCCAATCTGGAGCTCAAGAATACCATTGTCCCCTATGAAGGCATGGAAAAAGAGGTCCTCGGGCTGGTTGACAGCTACGGCCTTCGTGACCGTGTCATCATCTCATCCTTCAGCCTGGACAGTGTGGCGATCTTTAAAAGGCTGGCGCCCGACATGGATGTGGGTTTCCTCTACCAGAAATTTCTGCCCTCTGTTGTGGGTAAAGCATTGATGCATGGCCTGGATGCCATTCATCCCTTCTTTGCCAATCAGCTTTGGCCCTGGCTTACACGTCAGGCGCACGGGCGGGGATTGAAGGTTCGTATCTGGACGGTCAACCACCCATGGTTTATCCGCAATGCTCTTTGGCGGAGAGTTGAGGTCATTATGACGGATGAGCCTGAACTGGCCCTCAGGCTTCGCGGTAGTCGGGAAAGACTGTAGACCCTGTTTAATTCAGGGCAGGGATCGGTATTTTGTCTTAACCTCCTGGAATCCCGCGCTTTTCACGGCTCAAATCATTCGATCGATTTGCTGACTTATGTCCTTGACTTCTACGGCTGCAAAGGGGGACGGGATCAGTCTGTCGGCAAGGCGTCGGGTACGGATGGCAGCTGGTCCGGCTGCGCCGTCAGGGGAGGTCAGATGAATAAAATAACCAGGCTGCAGGAAGAAGCGGGCTGTGTTTGATTCACAGAGCAGAAGACCCCCGGCACCCACGGATGCGAACAAATCTTCCAAAAGGCCCGGAGACCTCTCCCGGATGCCTTTTTCAGAAGCAAGAAGCCGGATCACGCGCTGGCATCCCGCCTCGAAAAGCGATCGGACCGGATCTTCTGCTGATTCAGGGTTTTCTTCGAAGACAGCTGTTTTTTCTTCCTGACCAAGCGTTTCAATTTTCAGCCATGCCGCCGTCCGGCCCTGTTTGGTAAAAAACCGGGCCAGCAAAACACACAAGCTTGTCTGATCCAGATTCCGATGATCTGAGCCAATCAGGACCATGCGCCAATAAGAGGGAATGGCGGTTGGCATCACGTGGACTGAAAGACTCCCGGTCTTCCGTTCGACCAGGCGGAGTTTCGATCCGAAAAAACGGGCCTGGCCCGTCAGCGAAGCCAGGGTCAGCCGGCATACGTCGCTGACTGCCCCGACAAACGGATCGCCAGGCAAACTGTTCATCTTTTCTCCCTTTGCAACCAAAGAGCTCAACCGGGCACCGTCTGAAAAGAGCAGGCCCAGACTGCCGGCGTATGGATCGACCAGGCCCGTCAGCAGACACTCACGGTCCTCGTAAGCCAGTATCATGGGAATCCCCTGAACCCGGCTTGCCTCCTCCAGCTGGAGATGATCCCTCATGTCGGTGGAACAGTCAACCAGAAGATCCGTCTCTTCAGGAAACAGATATGCGCGGGGATCATAGCCTGAGACCTGGATCAAGCGGAGATCCGCCTCCCGGCCGGTTGAACGGACGGCACGGATCATGGCGTCCCGGGAATCAGCAGACAAGCCCTCTGTTGAAGATAAAAAAACAAAGGCGCCGACACCGGCCCCTGCCAACTGTTCCACGACACTTGCCGCCAGCTCATTCTGCCCTGCGATCAGGACCTGCCGTCCCTTGACAATATCCTTTTCCGGCAACTCAGTCACATGGTTCAATATAGCATGCTCCGGTCACATCTCAGCCTCGCCACACGGGACTGCCTGCCGGGCAAAAAAAGATCTGCTCCCCACCCCTCAGGGGTTTCGGCAGAACAGGTTTCCCGGTCAAGTCCCTTTCCATAAAGGGATCAAGAGAAATTATTAATTATTATTCAATATCGGTTACAGCGGCACCCTCCACCGGGTCCTCCCCGAACATGTTCCCGCCGATCCCCTCATCGTCCGTATTGGTGCTGGAAAGCAAAGTTGCAGTTGGTTCGGCCTCTTCATCGGTTTTTTGTGCCCAAACGCCACCGACCGCAATCACCAGTAAGAGAAGGACTATGGAAATCAGTATAAGAACCCGTTTCATTTCTTTTTCGACCTACCGAATATTTTTCAATTTTGCTAATATATATTCAAGTTATATTAGTGTCTTCTTCAATGGTATTACTAATATCTGGGCAAATATTACTCAAATAATCAATTTGATAATAGCCTGTACTTTTATACCACAGTCCAACTTTTTGTGCAAGTGCCAGCGGTACTGTCACAGATTATGAAAAGGGTGTGCTTTCCGCCTCCCACCCGTGAGATTAATTGACCGAAACAGGAACTCTTCTGAAAACAGTTTATAATTATTGTCGAAACAGGTCGAGATATCGTGTAACAGCTAACGGGGGGAAATCAGCAGCCATGGCCGGAACGCGTAATTCCTTCTTTTGCGAAATCCGCGATCTCAACGAGCGGGGCCAGGGCGTCGGTATCATCAGGGAAGGCGGTTCACCTTCCACCTCGCTTGAAGGGATGATCTGCTTTGTCGACGGGGCCCTGCCCGGTGAAAAGGTGACAGGCATTTTGACCAAAAGGAGCCGCCACTATCTGGTGCTGGATCTGGACCGGATTATTCAAACAAGCGATGACCGCATTGAGAGTGATTGTGAATACTTTCCCGCCTGCGGCAGCTGCAGGCTCCGTCACCTAAGTTACCAGGCTGAGCTTGCTTACAAAGAAAAGCGGGTGCGTGACCTGCTCAGCCGACAGGGGCCAATAGACGCCGGTTCTTCTGTGTTCAGACCGATCCTCGGTATGGAGGATCCCTTCCACTACCGGGGAAAGAGCATCTTCCCCGTGGGCCGGTCAGCCAATGACAAAAACAGTCTCACGATCGGGCAATACCGGTTCGGTTCACATGATCTTGTGGATCTGTGCCATTGCAAAATTCAAAGCCAGCCGGCACTCTCTCTGGTAAACCGTATAAGAGAACTCGCATCCGGCGGCACAATCACGCCCTATGACGAAGGGACGCACCAGGGCACACTCCGTCATCTGCTTATCCGGACGGCCTTTTCTTCCAGGCAGGTCATGCTGGTCTTTGTCGTCAATGACCAGGAGGCGGACGTGATGTTTTTTTCCTGGCTTCCTGAACTCAGAGAGTCAGTTGAACTACAAGGGTTCACACTTCACAGTGTCTGGATCAATGACATGAAAGAAAAAGGCAACCGGGTCCTGTCCTCCCATTACCGGCATGCAGAGGGCAGTCGAACGATTGAGGAAACCATCCGGGGCGTCACTTACATGATCTCCCCCGACAGCTTCTTCCAAGTGAATCCGAAGCAGGCAGCTGTCTTATTTGAAGAGGTCATCAAGGCCGCCAAGCTCATCCCCGGTCAACGCCTCCTTGACCTTTATTGCGGGGTTGGCGCACTGAGCCTCCAGTTCGCGGCTGCCATGAGAGACCAGGCACCGCCCCTTGAAGTGACTGGTATTGACCAGGTTAAACAGGCAGTCATGGACGCAAGGAATAATGCGGGGATCAACGGACTTGACAGTCTCACCTTTATTGAAGCCGATGCGACCCGGTGGTTGAAGGACTATTCGGACAATGGATCCAACCCTCCCTTTGATGCCCTGGTGGCTGACCCGCCGAGGAAGGGACTTGAACCGCAGGCCATTGAAGTCATTAAGCGGTCAGGAACACCCCGCATTGTCTATATCAGTTGCAATCCGGCCACACTGGCCCGGGATCTGGCGCTTCTCAGTGAAGTTTACCGGGTGGAGTCCGTACAGCCGGTTGACATGTTCCCCAGGACGGCACA
>JAAZGO010000029.1 GCA_012511175.1 Fastidiosipila sp.
AACCCTTGCCTTTTTTCGCCGTCACAGTAGAATCATGAAATACACCGTCATTGCGGGTGGCTTGCTCATGCTGGTCATCGGCGTCCTGATGATCGCAGGGCTTTACGGCGGATGAACTTAAAGAAAAGGATGACTTCATGAAAACAAATCATCATAAAAAAAGAAGGACGCTGCGGTTTGCAGGCTTGCTATTGCTCGTGGCCCTGCTTGTTTCTGTATCTGCCTTGACCGCCTGCGGGAAAAAGAACCCCGGCTCTGTCAAGGGAAGCGAGCCTGCCACCAGCGAAACCAGGGCCACTGAGGATGATCAGACAACGGAGCCGACTGAGGAACGGATTAAGGCTTTTGATTTCAGCCTCACCGACCAGTATGGCAAGGAACACAAGCTTTCGGATTACCAGGGACGGGTCATATTCCTTAACTTCTGGGCGACCTGGTGCCCGCCTTGCAAGCAGGAAATGCCGGATATCGAAAACCTCTACAAAGATCATGGCATGAACCAGGAAGATCTGGTCATCCTGGCGGTCGCCTACCCCGATGAAGACGGTTCCGCATCAGCTCAGCGGGAGAAGGATGTTGAGGGCATCAAAGCCTTTCTGCTTGAAAATAATTTCACCTTCCCGGTTCTCATGGACACCCGCGGGGAGGCCTTCGGCCAGTATCAGATCACCGGCCTGCCGACCACCTTCATGATCGACCACGAAGGCTATTTCATCGGCTATGTTCAAGGCGCCTTGCCACGGGAGCTGATGGATCAATTCGTCAATGACGCGCTGAATGCCATGGGCCACTGAACCTGCCCGGAGCTGCCTGTGTTAGAATAAACCGGCAGATTGACTGCCGGGAGGAACACATGCTCGATTTAATTTATATCCGCAATCAACCGGAGGAAGTGGCAAAGAAGCTGGCGCGAAGAGGCTTTGTCGTCGACTTCACCGAATTTTTGGCGGCCGATGCGGAGCGCCGGGCGTTGATGCACCAAACAGAAGAATTGAAGGCGGAGCGCAATCGGAAGTCGGCGGAGGTCCCCCTGATTAAAAAACAAAAGGGCGATGTCAGCGTTTTAACTGAAGAACTGAGGCAGCTGAGTGAAACGATCCGGGACAAGGACAACCGGATCAAAGAAATGAATGACGAGCAGCAGAAATTTCTTGCCACCCTGCCCAACATCCCCGCTGACGATATCCCCTCGGGCGGCAAGGAAAATAATGAGGTGGTTTCTGTCTGGGGAGAGCCCATGTCGGTTGAATCAGCCACGAAAAACCATGTTGACCTGGTCGAATCATGCGGCATGATCGATTACGGGCGGGGGGCCAAGCTCTCGGGGAGCGGTTATTGGATTTACCGGGGCCCCGGCGCCATTCTCGAGTGGGCCCTGCTCAATTATTTCATTGAACAGCACCTGAAAGACGGTTATGAAATGATCCTGCCGCCGCACATTCTCAACTACCAATGCGGCTATGTGGGCGGCCAGTTTCCCAAATTCGAGGACGATGTCTTCCAGCTCCGGGGAGGGGGGGACCAGTTCCAGTTTATTCTTCCGACGGCAGAGACAGCCCTGACCAACATCCACGCAGATGAGATATTGAAGGAGGCGGAGCTGCCAAAAAAATACTTTGCCTTTACCCCTTGTTACCGGCGCGAAGCGGGATCCTACCGGGCGGATGAGCGCGGCATGATCCGCGGCCATCAGTTCAATAAAGTTGAAATGTTTCAATACACACGGCCCGGGGATTCGGAAGACGCTTTTGAAGAACTGGTGAACAAAGCCTCGCGACTGGTCGAGGGGCTTGGACTGGTTCACCGTATCAGCCGGCTGGCAGCAGGCGACTGCAGCGCCGGCATGAAAAAGACCTATGATATCGAAATCTGGATACCAAGCATGCAGATCTACAAAGAGGTGAGCTCGGTTTCGACTGCCGGGGACTACCAGGCAAGGCGCGGCAATATCCGCTACAGGCAGTCCGATACGGGCAAGACCGAATTCTGCCACACATTAAACGGTTCAGGGCTGGCGACATCACGCGTCATCCCCGCTATCGTCGAGCAGTGCCAGCTGCCCGATGGATCCATCCGGGTGCCCGAAGTCCTGGCGCCCTGGATGCATGGCATCGAGGTCATCCACCCGGTCGAACCGGATCATGACTGATCACTTCCGGTCTGTTCGCCGCGAGGGCCTGTTTGAACATACTGAGCGCGGGTCCCGCTTCATTGGGATCTGCCGCCCCATCTCAGGGGAAGAAGATGCAGCTGCCCTTCAAGATGATGCGCGCCGGCGCTACCCGGAGGCCCGGCACTATGTGTACGCATGGAGGATCGACTCCCCCTTGCGGCTTCAGCGTTTTACAGATGACGGCGAGCCGCACGGCACTGCCGGCCGGCAATTGCTCGGCGCTCTGCTGGCCGAACGCATCGACCGGGCAGCCATTCTGGTTGTCCGCTATTTCGGCGGCATTCTCCTTGGAACCGGCGGCCTGTCGAGAGCTTACGCCAAAGCCGCCCGGGGAGCCCTTTCCGACGCGGGCCCCGTCCGCCTGATCCGTTGTCAGCTCTATATGCTGGAGACAGATTATCCGGTTTTCCATCTCCTTGAAAACCGGCTCCGTTCAGCAGGTTTTTATCAGGAGCTGCCCGAATACGGTGCGCGCGTGCGCCAGCTTGTGGGCGCGGAAAGATCCAGGGCAGATGAACTCCGCCAGCTGGTCATGCAGGTTTCCGGCGGGGCAGCCATGCTCGAGCCTTGCGGCGAACGCTGGGTCGAGGAATCTTCTTAAGCCAAAGCCCTCTCAGCCACATGTATAATAAGCTTGCGGGGAGCGGACAGGCGAACCCCCTGACCGTATCCCCGGAATTATCCTTCCGGAGGTCAGCCATGGCGGGACATTCCAAATGGAGCAATATCAAACGCCGCAAAGAGGCGGTTGATGATCAGCGCGGTAAGATTTTCTCGAAACTGGGCCGCGAACTTCAGCAGGCCGTCCGGTCCGGGGGGCCGGATCCTGCCACCAATTCCCTCTTGCGTGACGCGATTGCCAAAGCGAAATCCTATAATATGCCCAACGACAATATCAAGCGGTCAATCGAACGGGCGTCAGGCGAAGGCGCCAGCGAAGCTTATGAAGAGATCTACTACGAGGGATACGGGCCCGGCGGTGTCGCTGTCATGGTCCGCGCCCTTACCGATAACCGGAACCGGACAGCCGGTGAAATCCGCCACCTGTTCAGCAAGTTCGGGGGAAATCTTGGGACGGACGGCTGCGTTTCCTTTCAATTTGATCGCAAAGGTGTCCTGATCCTTGAACGCACGGAAACACTCGACGAGGATGCCGTCTTCATGGATGCACTTGAGGCAGGTGCCGGGGATGTCGATCTTGATGATCCGCATATGATCGAAATCACGACGCCGCCCGACCTTTACGGACCCGTCAGGGATCGCCTGTCCGAAAAATATGACTTGATCGAACAGCGCCTGGGGCCTGTTCCTATCAACATGGTGATCCTTTCATCAGAAGAAGAGATTGAGAACATGGACAAGCTGATCGAACGGTTGGAAGACAATGACGATGTCCAGGATGTTTACCACAACTGGGAACAGGAGGATTAGGCAGCCCGATGGCAAGCGGATGGTTTAGACGCAAAAGAGGTAACACCCAGCCTCTGGACCGGCCGGCTGAATCCCCGCCAGCCGAATTGCCGCAGCGCCACCAAATCGATTTTCCCATTAAACCCCTGGGGAGGCTGGCCGATGCGGTCATTGCGCAGATGAATGAGAGCGCCGAAGCTTATGAGGCGCAAACGCAAAAGGAAATCCGCCGGCTGCTCTCACAAATTGCCGTCGTCTCTTTCATTGGATCGAGCGGAAGCGGTAAATCAACAAGGGCTATCCGGGTGGCCCGCGAATACAAGATCGACTACATCATCGATGACGGGCTCCTGATCCGCGGCAGCACCATCATTACGGGAACTTCGGCCAAGCGGGCAGAGACGAAAATGGAGTCAGTCAGGCAGGCCATGTTCCTTGATCCGGTCAGGGCGGAAAACATGCGCCGTGCCCTGATTGAACACCTGCCAAGCGCCCTCATGATACTGGGAACCTCCGAGGCCATGCTCTCCCGCATCTGTGACAATTTGTGGCTGAACCAGCCATCCATCAAGATCAGGATTGAGGACGTGTCGTCAGAGGAGGAGCGCAATCAGGCGCGCCAGACACGGCTGAGTGAGGGCAAGCATACCATTCCCGTGCCCAGCATGGAGATCAAGCATGAATTTTCCGGTTATCTGGCTCAACCGCTGGCAAAGTTCTGGCAGAAATTCGATTTCGGTGTCTTCGGGCAGTCAAGTGCCCTGACCGCTTCCGAGCAGGACCGGACGGTGGTCCGTCCGACTTTTTCCACGCTCGGAAGCTATGCCATGTCCGACCAGGCCATGAAAGATCTGATTAGCCTGCTTGCTGTTGAAGTGGATGGGGTTGAACAGGTCGTCCATCAAAAAATCCACAAGGAACCCTACGGCATTATCCTGGATTTGGATCTGTCCATCTATTATGGATCAAGCGCCCAGTCCGTGCTGGCGGAGGTCCAGGCAGCTGTCAGTTCAGGTGTCGAGCAATACACCGCCGTCAACGTTCTGGCCGCCAATGTGCGGGCCGTGCGTGTCACAAAAAACGATGGCAAAAAAGGCGTCCGTCAGAAAGGGTCGCGCGTCAGCCGGCCGTCACCTTCAAAAGAAAAGGGCGGGCTGGAATAGGCAGGCAGGGCGCCGGTCCGTATCTCATAAACTGCTTTCAGGCGTGCCCCCAATTCCCGGATGATCATGTAGCCGTTCGACGCGTAAAGCCTGGGGTCAGTGGCGTAACCCGACGCTGCAACCCCCAGCCGGTCCGCCAGGAAAAGCGCTCTTTGCAGGTGGAAACGCTGAGTCGCAATGATGGCGGTGTCGATCCGGAAAACATTTTTGGCCCGGAAGATGGTGTCATAGGTGTCAAGGCCGTAGTGGTCCATGAGGATGGCCTGATCGGGAATGCCCTGCTCGACAAGGTAGCGGTGCATGACCAGGGGTTCATTGTAATTGTCTTCCCTGTGATCACCTGAAACCAGGATGCGCTCGGAAAAACCCGCCCGGTATAGTTCGACTGCGCCGTCAAGCCGGTCCTGCAGCATGGGTGAGGGCCGCCTGTTGGCGATGACCGAGGCTCCCGGAACGATAATGCAATCGACCTTTGGCGGCAGCTGCTCCATGGTCCTGATCATGGCATTGCCGCTTAGGGTAATGGATAAATAAACATAGAAAATCGTTGATGAAAGAGCGAGCGCGAGCCCCAGAATCAAGGCAAAGCCCGCAAGCAGGAAGCGAATTAGCCGGTCAAACAGCCGGCCAAGGATTTTGGAGCGGTCTGTCATGGCCTTCATGTTAAAATAAGCAGGAAGCATTGTCCATTGAAATTGACTGAAAGAAGACGGATCCATTGCCATCTGATCGTTCAAAGCGGGCTGTTTACATGAAAAGGCGGACAGGGAAGCCTTTGCTTTTCCTGGCTGCGGCCCTTGCCGGAGTCCTCTTGATCGCCGCCTGTTCGCCACGGCCGCCGGCTGATCCTGACCCGGAACCGACCCCGGTGCCAACCAGGATGCCGGCTGCCGAACCAACAGAGGACGGCAATGCTGCGCATCAGTACCGGGGCCTTCCGGGCCTGCCGGACCAGAGGTTGACCATCGCTTTGGCCCAACCGGAAGATTGGAATCTCAACCCATTCAAGTCCGGCCGGCACCTGTTCCCGGTCGATCCCTGGGGCTATTACCAGCCTCTCTACCAGACCCTGCTTCAATATGACCCGGTTCTCATGGACTATGTACCGGTTCTGGCGGAAAAGGTGCGGTACGAGGCGGGTATCCTTTCCATCATTTTGCCTGAGGGCGGCCAATGGCAGGACGGCTTTCCCCTTACAAGCGAAGACGTCCTTTTTTCAATCCAAGCCAACCGGAAATACGGAACAGAGGCAGGGGAAGTCCTCAATGACCTGATTGCAGGCACAGACGGGACAGGCCGGTTTTCGCTTGAGATCCATCTTAACCGGGAAAAGGAAAATGCGGGCCTGCAGTGCATGGATGCGCTGACCCACCTCCTGATCCTGCCGGAACACCACTGGAAGACAGTTGTTTCACATGCCGGAACCTGGGAACAGCTGCAGGACCAGACCCTTCCACTAACAGGGTCAGGTCCCTGGACCCTTTGGCGGGCGGATGAGTTTGCCCTGTCTTTTGTCCGCACTTCCAAAGAAGCGGAGGAAGCGGGACAGCCGGTTTACCTCTGCGTCTTGAAATATTCCGATCACAAGTTCTCGGAGGAGGCGTTTTTGCGTTCTGATCTTGGCCTGGTGGTGGGTGTTGGCCCATCGGAACCGGCACCTGCCTGGGCAACGGGCGGAACGGAGGAGGAAAGGGGTGTCATTCTCGGCGGCGAAAGGCTGACAGGGATCACGGTCAATCCATCCGGCGACCCGTTGCTGCAAAACAGATCTTTCCGCCGGCTGCTCGGCCTGGCAGCGGATCGGGCGGATGCAGTGATGATTCCCTCAACCGGGGCGCAGCTCAATGGCGAGCACCTTGCATCCCTCCTGCTGGGAGCCGATGACGAAACAATCAGCCGTCTGGCAGGCGAGGCAGGTTTAAGCCGGGAGCATGGAGCTCTCTATTTCTCAATAAACGGCCAGGATCTTCCCCCGCTCAGCTTGACCTTTCCGGACGGACAGGCCCGGGCCGGGCAGATCTGCGAAAACTTTGCGGAAGCTGCAAGGGAACTCGGTATCATGGTTTCTTTGAAGCGTGTTTCGCCCGCGGCCTGGAAACAGGCACACGACACAGGGAACTACGCCCTGATTTATACGGAAACGGATATAGATGAATCGGTCATGGCCTGGGTTGCCAGACTTCAGAAAATTCCCGGGATCACGCTTGATCAAAATGGAGGGTCCATGGCGGAATTTGATGGAAGGGCAGGTGGTGAGATCATGACCTCGATTGAGCAGGCGCATTTTTCGGGTGAACTGAAGGCAGTGATCGAAAAACTGGCCGGCTGGATCATCCGTGAGGGTATCTTTTTCCCGCTGGCGGCCGAGGAGATGGCAGGGGGGTATTTGAACCGGGAAGAGGCAGGCACTTTCGATTTATCTTCCATTTTTGCCCTTAAGGTCCGAGTGAAGGCTCCAGCCCTTCAACCGTAAAGACGGATAACCTCCAGGCGGTGATTCGGGGCTCCCCGTTGCGACGCAGCGATCGCCATCTCGGTTTCGAGTCAGATAGATTGTGATACAGGCCTGCATGGCCGGAAACGCTAAATCATGGACCTTTGAAGCTGCGCGGAAATTGCACGTCACAGCACTTTCATTCAATATGAAGGAAAATGGCAAGCCGCCGGAACCATGAGGTTCCGGCGGCTTTCAGATGGTGGGAGCAACCGGGCTCGAACCGATGACCCCTTGCTTGTAAGGCAAGTGCTCTCCCTGCTGAGCTATGCTCCCTCACTGGCTGAACGTTGACAGTCTAGCACATCGGGCTGCATCCGCAAAACGCGCCAATTCGGCGCATCAGGCCTCTTTTGGTTGAGAGTCGGTCAATCAACATGGATAATCCAGTTGTTATGACCCGGCCGCTGCAAATATTCGCCAAGCGTCTCAGAGAACTGAGAAAGGAGATGTCCCTCCGTCAGGAGGATATTGCCAAGGATTTGAATGTCAGCAGGCAGACCATTTCAAAATATGAACGAGGAGTCCGCGAGCCGGATTTCTGCATGTTGATTAAATTGGCCGATTATTACAAGGTGTCGATTGATTTTCTTTTTGGCCGGGTCCAGGGGAAGAAACTCCTTTATTCCAATTTGTCTTCCGGGAAAATGGATTTACACTCTAAAGTTGCCGAAAAAGGTGACTGGGAAAAATAAGATCAGCAAGTCAAAATGGAGTGGCCGAAGGCCTGTTTTGTGCCGATAAATGACACGCTAAGCTGGACAGTCGAGAAGGAAGCCAGGAAAACTTGAAAAGAAATCACCATCGGCCTTTGGCAGGGATTTAAAAAGCGCCGCAAAATGAAGATAAATGTTAGAATGAGC
>JAAZGO010000030.1 GCA_012511175.1 Fastidiosipila sp.
ATCTGATCAACAGGGAAGCACCCTTGCCGGGCGGCCAGGTGGTTTCCCGTGTGTGCAAGTCGGCGCTTGAAGGGGATTTTGGAGGAAAAGTAGCGCACTTGAAGTGATAGCTTCCATGATCTAAATTAGGGTCAGTTGATTGCTGGTCATGGAATGATCGGCCGGAGGATAAGACCGTGATCGTTTTCCAGGAAGACAGAATTTCGAAGGCAATACCCGGCCGGCTGCCGGATGGTCCCGCCATCATCATGGCCGCACCGCAAGAAAGCGGCCAGGCGGTTGCTCTGGCGGGGATTGTCGTGGTGCCGGGTTTCCCCGGGGCAGAGGAGCAGTCCATCCATTTTGAATCCCGGGAGGACTACGACTACCTGTCGCTTTACCTGCCGGACTTCTCAGGCGCAGAGGATGACGCGGAGCCCCTCGAATGCTACCTGACCCGGGAGCGCCTGGTTGTGATAGGCGGGGGTGAGGTTTTCGGAAGGCTTCACCGGAGCTTGGAAACAGACAGCAGCATTCACCGGAATCCCGTCCAGGCGCTGGCCTTGCTTTTCAATCTTATTCTTGTGGAAGTGGCCCAGCCCCTGGAGACGGTGGACGACGCCATTGACAGCCTGGAAGAAAAAGCGGCCAGGCGCAAGCCGGAGGACCACGCCTCGGAGATCATTGCCCTGCGAAAGCACCTGGCGGCTATCAAGCACTGTTTTGATGCCCTCTACGATCTTCTGGAGGAATTGGAGGAAAACCGGAACAATCTGTTCACCAAAAACCAGTTGCAACTCTTTCGTGCCTACAAAAACAAGATCAACCGCCTGGCCAACAGGACCCTGAACCTGCGTGAACATCTGACCCAGGTCCGGGAAGCCTTCCAGAACCAGCTGGATATAAGCCTGAACGACACCATGCGTTTTTTTACCGTCATCACGGCCATTTTCCTGCCCCTGACCCTGATCGTCGGCTGGTACGGCATGAATCTTCGCATGCCCGAACTGGAATCGGCCATCACCTATCCGGTAATTATTGGCGTCAGTTTGGGGTTCATCGCGATCAGCCTGTTCTTTTGCAAGAAGAAGGGCTGGTTTTAAGTTTTCCTGGATTTCTTGACCAGGAAGACAATGAGCTGAGCCAGGAGCCCAGCCCCCAGGCCGATGGCAAGAAACATCAGAAAGGACAGGAGGCCGATCAGGTCCTCCCAGCCGGCCACTCCTTTCCAGAAGGTGGAAAGCATCAAGATGGAACCCACGACAAATCCCGCCATGAAGGATCCAAAAGCATAATAGAGCTTGAAGAACAAGAACAAGAAAGCCACGGATCCGATGAGCAGACCCAGAATGGCCATGGCCAGGTAGTTGCCGGGAAGAAGCGGTGTTCCCAGTAAAACGCCCACACCGATTGAAAAGATTGCAAAGGAAAGGAGGGCAATCAGGAGGCCAACCAGGACGGCAGCTTTGGTATTTTTGTGTTGTGTGCCCATGGCAGTCAACCTTTTATCCCGGCCATTTTTCTCTTTGGGGTGCCGGTTTCATGAATGATTATGCTACAAGAGCACAAGCGTTTTTGTACCCTTGGCGACCAATCATGTAACTACATCTATCGGGATGGACAGGCCTGTTCCGGTGGAGTTTAAATAATGAGGGCACAGGGGGAGAAAAAAAGCCGCCCTCCTGGGCGGACCTTTTTGTGGCAAAGGCACTAACTATTGATAAAATGCACCGCTCAAATCAAATCGGTAAAAGATGCACCGCTTTTGCACACCCTCTCCCACATTACTTTTGTATCTTTTCGGTATGTCTCAAAATGACCAGCCTTCTTTTTCAGCGAGTTCGGTCACGTTAATGCACGGTATGTTGTAGGCCGCGCATATTCTAGGGATTTTCTTTGGCGAGTCTTTGTTTTCCTCGGTAATCACAGCAATCCGATACTTCATTGCGGTCGCAATGAGGAAGGCATCACCGGAAGACTTCATGTTCGTAAAGCTCAACAACTCTGGGTGTTCATTCACGATTCTAACGACATTCTGCTGAATTCCAGCATCAACGTCCAATACCGTGCATTGTTGAATCCAAGGTTTCAGAGTCTCATCCTCGACCTCGTCTTTAACTTCAGAACATATAACGATTTCAGAAGACTTCACTAATTCATCAATATTTTGCCACAGCGTGCTGTAAACGCTACGGCGGTGAGGCTCGTCCGCTTTTTGGGAAAGAATCGAACAAGTATCAATGATATAGCGGTAGGGCGGTGGTATCAAGGTCATTTGCTCTGAGTATATATTGTTTACCATTTCGCCACCTCCGCAATGAACTTCGGAATGTGCTTTTCTTTTATACCAAGATAACCAGAAACATCCTGTTTGCTGAAATACCCATCGGTATAACCGATTAGCAGAATACGGCAAATCGTCGGGCTGGTCTTGTCGATAGCTTCTCGGGTGACGTTTTTGTAGATTGACGGCCCTCTTCCTTCCTGCCGAGCCAATTTGTCTGCTTCTCTCTGCTGTAAAAAGTTCTGCCGGATTTCATTTGCAAAAGTGTCGTACTCGTCCTGAGTAAACCACCTTGTGTCGAGTAGCCTTCTGATAACCACTTCTTTGCTTATGTTGAATTTGCCCGCCATAGTATCTACATCATCTAGACTGATTGAAGTAATTGTTTTTGCGGATAGATATGCGTTTAACGAGTCTGTAGGAACAAGCACCTCACCAGCCACAGCATTGCAGAACACCTCTTCCTCCGTGGAAGAAAACGAAGAAAACATCTCATTGCAGAGTGTGGACTGGCGTCTCAGGATATGAACCAACTCGTGCATTATTGAGAATGTCTTAGCTGGATACCTGTCATTATCGTTAAGCCCAATAATCGGAGCGGTGTCATTAAAGATTGATATTCCTCTAACGATTTCTACATCAACACCTGTGAAACAGTGAATGAAGATGCCCTTTCCCTCAACTTTTTGCCGTACATAAAGGTAAAACTGGCGTGGAGAAGTCAACTTAAACTGATCATCCAATTCAATGCCAAAAAATTTTCTGATAGTTTTCGCGTATTCAATAACGCTGGCATTGTCGGCAATTGCGGGCAGCGACAGCGGTATAGCATCAATTTGCATATCCGATTCCGAAGATGACAAAAAATCATGGTAACGAATGAGTTCAACAACCGCAAGATTCAAAGAACTATCGTCCATCGCCATCTCATAAGGTAGTGTCCGCAAGTTCCTCAAAGAAGGCAACTGTTTAATGGGCAAGATACTCTTATTCATATACAGCCCGGCAAACGGGACCTTTAGCACCTTCGCAATTCCCTTAGCCTGATTTATTGTCGGATAATCGGTGTTTGAAACGTCCATCCACGCACGGACCTTTTCTTCTGTCTGCCCTGTTCTCTGAGAAAGGTAAGCAACCGTGACACCTATCTGCGAGCAGATAAAGCTAAGAGTCTCCTTATTAATATTTGCATCAGCTCGTGCCATCGGTAATCCTTCTTTCTTTGCAGAGCGCACCTTCGATTATCTGCGCGTTCGCTATAAGTGCAATCTTTCATTACGAATCACTCTTCGCCCATCATCATTTTGTAATGCTGTTCCTGCTCCAAGGCCTCAAAAATTAATTTGAACACATCCTTGTACAGCGTGATGTCGGTGCAATCGTCAACATAATTCAAACCATCGCTAAACCCTACGGAGTTGGCATTGATATAAGACAACATAGCCGTGGCGAGGTGGTACTTCGTGTAGTCGGGTAACCCTTC
>JAAZGO010000031.1 GCA_012511175.1 Fastidiosipila sp.
GCTCATTCTAACATTTATCTTCATTTTGCGGCGCTTTTTAAATCCCTGCCAAAGGCCGATGGTGATTTCTTTTCAAGTTTTCCTGGCTTCCTTCTCGACTGTCCAGCTTAGCGTGTCATTTATCGGCTATCATGACTGAAAGAAAAGCGGTTTGGGGGAAGATTTATGAAATCCTATCGAAAAGAATTGATCTTTAACACACCCACCAGGCGGGCCTTTATCAACATCACGCCGGAAGTGAGAAGATGCCTGGCTGAAAGCGGCATTCAAGAGGGTTTGCTCCTTTGCAATCCCATGCATATAACCGCCAGTGTCTTCATCAACGACGACGAATCAGGCCTTCACAGCGATTTTGAGGTCTTTTTGGAAAAGCTGGCTCCGGAGAAACCCTACGACCAGTACCGGCATAACGGTTATGAAGACAACGCCGATGCCCATTTGAAACGGACAGTCATGGGCAGGGAGGTAGTAGTTGCCGTCACCCGTGGCCAACTGGATTTCGGCACCTGGGAACAGATCTTCTACGGTGAGTTCGACGGTAAAAGACCTAAAAGGGTCCTGGTCAAGATCATCGGCGAATAAGGGGGCGTCGACAGGATAGACGCCCCCTTAAGGCTTATTGACTGTTCCCGATCCCCTGTGGAGGTTCCGGAACCGGCGGACTGTATTCTGCCGGCGGGACAGGCGGTTGTGGTACTGGCCCGTAAACGGGGGCCGGATCCTGGTAGCTTCTGTCCAATGCGGCAGGTCCATAGAGGGCAATCTTTTCCATCCGCATGAAGTGGCGCAGAACCTGAACCACCACCTCGACGCCCAGCCAGATCAGGAAAGCGACGACCAAAACCGCTGCGAAGGACAGCACCATCGTGAGCGTGCTGACAGTGAAGCCTCCGCCAAAATGCCAAATCAGTCTGGCCCTGGCAAACAGGAGGTAAGCCGCGCCGCCAACCAGGACAATCAGGCCGATCCATCTGACGATGGATATGGCGGTAGCCAGTCTTCCGAGTTTCTTGTGCTTATTCATTTTTCCCCACCTTTCTCGTTGATTATCCTACGACCTCATATCCCTCGCCGGCGATGGCTTGTTTCATAAGATCAGGGCTGACATGACCGTCTGTTTTGACTGTCACGCGTTTCGTTTCCAGATCGGCATGGGCATCGCCCACACCCGGAATTGCCTTCAGGGCTTTTTCGACGCGGGCCGTGCAGTGGCCGCAAGTCATGCCCTCAACCATGAGAACCACTTCCTTATCCATGGTTTCTTCCTCCTCTTCCAGAACAGGGAGAACCGGGCAGGCCCTGTCCGTAATCCCTGCGGTTATCAGATCATCAATACGTAATGATGTCGTTTCTTGTATCAATCTTTTCCGCCTTCCTTCTTTCCCCGGCCTAAAACCCCTCAGGCGCAGGGCGTTCAGCACGACAAAGATCGAGCTGAAGCTCATAGCCAGGGCCCCGATCATGGGCGTCAGCTTAAGACCGTAGGGGACATAAAAGATACCGGCTGCAAGGGGGATAGCAATCACATTGTAGAAAAAGGCCCAAAAGAGATTTTCCTTTATGGTCCTCAGCGTTTTCCGGCTCAGCTCGATGGCAGTGACCGCGTCATTCAGCTCATTGCGGACCAGAACGATGTCAGCCGAATCGATGGCAATGTCACTGCCCGCGCCGATGGCAATCCCCACATCAGCCACAGCCAGGGCCGGCGCGTCATTGATACCGTCACCCACCATGGCAACCCGCTCACCCCTTTGGTGGAGCCGGCTGATCACCTCCGCCTTGTCGGTCGGCAAAACCTCGGCGATCACCTGGACGCCGCCCAGCTGACGGCCAATGGCCTCCGCCGTCGCCTGGCGGTCACCTGTAAGCATGATGACCCGGATCCCCAGCTTGTGGAGCCGGTCAACCGCTCCGATACTGCCCGGTTTTAATCGATCGGTCGCCCCGATCAGGCCCAGGAGCCGGTCCTCCAAAGCCAGGAAAAGGATGGTCCGGCCTTCGGCGGCCAGCCGATCCGCCTCTTTTTCCAGTATTTCATCCTTGATTTCGAGTTCCTTCATGTAATTGGCGCTGCCGACATAAACTGGTCGATGGTCCCCCAGAATCCCCTTGACACCCCGTCCGGGAACAGCCTCAAAGCGCTCCAGCGGAATGCGGTCTTTCAGCTTTCTGGCTTCTGCCTCTTTCAGGATGGCCCCCGCAAGCGGATGTTCCGACAGCTCCTCCAGGGTCGCAGCCAGCGTCAGGAGACCCGCCTCAGTATTGAAGGCTTCATCCCCCTCTGCCCCGGCTGTGACAATCTCCGTCACTTCCGGTTTGCCGGCTGTCAGGGTGCCGGTTTTATCAAAAACAACGCTGCTCAGGTTGCCCGCATCTTCCAGAGCCTCGCCCGATTTGATCAGGATGCCGTGCCGGGCCCCCTGGCCCGTTGCCACCATGATGGCGACCGGGGTTGCCAGGCCCAGTGCGCAGGGACAGGAGATGACCAGAACGGAAATTGACATGGAGAAAGCAAGCTCACCGGGATAGCCAAGAAGCAGCCAGACAGCCAGGGTCACCAGGGCGATGGCGATCACGACAGGGACAAATACACCTGCCACCCGGTCCGCCAGCCGCGCGACCGGGGCTTTGGAGGAAGAAGCCTCCTCCATCAGGTGGATCATCTGGGACAATGTCGTATCCTCGCCCGTTTTGGTCGCTTCAAAAATCAGGGTTCCGGTGCCGTTGATGGTAGCCGAAGTCACCGGATCGCCCGGCGCCTTCTCGACCGGGATGCTCTCGCCTGTCATGGCCGATTCGTCGACCGAACTGTGGCCCTCACGGACAACCCCGTCACAGGGGACACGAGCGCCGGGAAGCAATACCACCAGGTCACCCGGCCTCAGATCCTCTGCGTCAATCTCAACGCGTTCTCCGCCCCGCATGACCAGGGCGGTCTGCGGGACCAAATCCATCAGACCGGTCAGGGCCTCGGATGTTTTGCCCTTGGCCCGGGCTTCCAGTGTCTTGCCCACCGTGATCAGGACCAGGATCATGGCGGCCGATTCGAAATAAAGCTGGTGGAGGTAGCGGTCAATCAGGGCGCTGTCACCTGTACCCAGTCCGTTGCCAATCCGGTAAATGGCAAAGAGCCCGAAGACGAAGGAGGCAGCCGAGCCGAGCGCGATCAGGGTGTTCATGTTGGGTGCAAGGTGAAGGGCACCCTTGAAGCCGGAAATGAAAAAGTAGCCGTTGATCAGAAGGACCGGAAGGGCAAAGACCATCTGCAAAAGCGCGTAGCCGACAGCATTCTCATGGCCGGTAAGGAAAGCGGGCAGGGGGAGGCCGATCATGGGGCCCATGGAAAGCCACATGAGCGGAATAAGCAAAAGGGCCGAATAGAGAAGCCGCCTCCGCATAAGGAGTTCCTCCCTTTCGCGCTCCTCAACCAGCTTCTGCCTCTCAGCCCGCCGGCCGGATTTTCTTGAACCGCCGCTCTCCCCAACCAGGCTGATACCGTAGCCTGCTTTTTCGACTGCAGCCATCACAGCTGACTCTGTTTGAATTTCTGAATCAAGTTCGACCGTCAGGGTCCCGGTCAGCAAATTGACATTGACGCCGCTCACACCATCCAGTTTCTCAACTGACCGGGTCACCGCCGCCTGGCAGGAAGCGCAGGTCATTCCGGTTACTGCAAAGGTCTTTTTCATAAGCAACCCTTCTTTCCAAGAACAATCTTACGACCGGAAAGGCGCTTGAGTCGTAACGCGGGTGCAGGAAGAGCGACCCAAATGACCTGAGAGGGAAGCTTCAATCAGGCCCTTTCGCCTGCCGCCTCCTTGTGTCTTCCCGCCTGTCTCCTGATCCAGGCGCGCAGCAGAAGACGGGTGCGCCAGTAGTGAAGGCGGTGACGCCTGGCCATCAAGCTGGTATCGATCGGATAAAAGAAGCGGCCGGCATTCATGTCAAAAAGTGAGGGACAGAGGCTGATTCCACGCCTTACCACACCCAGATAGTTGACGACTCCTGCAGCGGCCGAAGTGATTTCATCGCGATTTTTCATGTCGGTCAGAAAGATGACACGGTTGCGCGGAGCAGGGTAGTGACCATAAAGCTCCTCGACTTTTTTTTCGCACTCCTTGAGAACCTGGTCAACGATGATTACATTCAGCATGGGATGGTAAAAGAGAAAAACGCGATCTACCAGGGGCGCCCTCCCCAAAGCGGGGATCAACCGCCTGCGGGTCATGACGGCATCAAAGGGCTGCAGGCTGGTTCTGGTCCATTTGCGCTCCGCAAAATACGCCCGGAAATCGTTGCGGAAATCCGGCCAGCGGTTCTGGACCTGGCGGCACTTGCGGGGCAGGCGGAAACGCCAGATACGGTCAAGCCGCCTGACACTTTCAGGATTTCCCGGACTGAACCGCTCCAGCTTCACACTGGATACAAGCTGGAAGATAAAAATGACCACCATCAGCCCGTAGATCACAAAGGTAACGATGAAGGCTGTGTTCAGGTATTTGAGACCCGGGAAAGCGGGAGCCTCCCCGGCTTTTTTGTGCAGCCACCACAAGCCTGCGCCCAGAAGGGCCAGAATAAAGAAATGAGATAGAATCTCCCGAATCCAACCTTTGCCGCGCATGGCTAGGGCAGAAGGGTCAGCTTAGTCTCAATCTCCGCGACATGGGAGAGTGTCTGGTAAACCGAGCAGTATTTGCCGGCAATCTCGGTCGCCCGCCGGAACTGCTTTTCCTTGCTGATATCGGCCCCTTCAACTGTCATATCCAGGACGACATGCTCCAGGGTGGTCGGCGGGTCTTTGCGGTGGTGACCCTGGATGTCAATGGTGACTTCCCGGTAGGACAGCTGCATCTTTTCCGTGATGCTGAGAAAGGTCAGATAGAAACACCCGCTCAAGCCGGCCAGCACCAAGTCGTAGGGCCCGAATTCGTTTTCTTCGCGGCCCAGGACCAGGCTCCCCCTTTTCCCCTGCACATGGCCGTGATAGTGCGGCCCGAAAACTGCTTTGATATGATCCATACTTCCTCCAATAGGGTCTTTCAGGATGAGGCCCCCAGCACCATCTCGACCGTCATCTTCTCCGTCCCGCGGTAAACCGTCAAGGTCACCCGGTCCCCCGCCTTGCGCTCGTTCTTGTAGTCAGCCAGCTGTTTGGTCGTTTTCACCGGTTTGCCTTCAAAGGCTGTGATCACATCACCTGCTCTCAGCCCCGCCTTGGCTCCGGCGCTGCCGGCTTCGACGGCAACCACCACGACCCCCGGATAATGGAGCCCCTGATCCGCGGCCAGATTCTCCTCGACCGTGGACACCGTAATGCCCATCATGGGCCAGACATGCTTGCCCGTCCGGATAATACTCTCGATGATGGGTTTGGCAGCGTTGATGGGAATAGCGAAACTGATGCCCTGTACCTGCTCAACGGAACCGGGATCACTGAAGATGATCTTCAATTGGTTGATCCCGATCACCTGGCCATAGGCGTTAAGCAGAGCCCCTCCCGAATTGCCGGGATTCAGGGCAGCGTCCGTCTGTATAAGGGCGATGGGGGTTTGCGACAGCTCACGGTCAAGTGCTGAAACAATGCCTGAGGTCACGGTTCCTGATAACCTCCCTGTCGGATTGCCGATGGCAATGGCCAGTTCACCGATCAGAAGCTTGGACGAGTCGCCCAGCTCCACGGTGGGCAGGCCGGAAGCATCAATTTTTAAAACAGCGACATCAGCGTAGGGGTCGCTCCCCACCAGTTTGGTCTCAGAAGCCCGCCCGTCTTCCAGGTTAACATGAATGGACCGGGCATTTTCAACCACATGCGCGTTAGTCACCACATAGCCGTCCTCTGTGATGATGAAGCCGGAGCCTGCCACCCGGTTTTGCGCAAGATCCCCAAACTGGTTGGTAATCACGACATCGGTGTAGATGGCAACGACCGCAGGTTTTGCTTTTTCGACAATCTGTGGAATGGTCAGGATCCGCTTTCCCGGCTGCGGCGCGGGCAGGGCCAGGTCCGGCAGCTCGAACTCCGGATCGAGCACCTCTGTTTCCTGCTCAGGCGGCGGCGCCGTTTCCGTTTCTTTTTCCGTTTGGGCAGGCGCAGTCGTCCCCCCGGTAGTAGCCACAGGCCTTAGAATTTTGTCCTTATTGGCGTGCAGGAATACAAACAGGCCCGTGATCGCGGAAAAAACGAGTACCGCAACCAGGCCAACCAGAATAATGCCAAGCGCAAGGCTGCCCGACCTGTCAGCGGTCTTCGGCGGCCGATCTTCCCTTGCAGAAAACTGCCTGTCTTTTCTCATGTCATCTTGGTCATTCATGATCTTTTTCCTCCCCTCATGTTCCCGGCGGCTTTGGAGGACGGCGTATCCCTGAAGTCATCGTACTGCCCAGGCAGTCAGCCTCTATGTATGCCGCCGCATGTTCAATGACAGGATCTGTTTTCATTTTATCCCCAGGTCCCAGCTTTAAGGGGATAAATGTAACGACCGTTATCCGGCATCCCCTCCGGTTTCCCCTTTGGGGATGTCCTGTCTCCCTTTGTCCCTTGCCCGGACGTGGGTCAACCTGATTTTGCTTTTGCGGATGGCCTGTTTGCCGCGGCGGTTTTTTATTCTTGCCTGAACCGACCGGGCGGCCTTAAGCACTCTTGCTCTCACCTTCTTCAGGAACAAGGCCAGCCTGGCTCCCAAACCGGCTTCCTCTTCAGCGGTGTCTTTTTCCTCTCTGCCCTTTACCCGGACGTGGGTCGACCTGACCTTGCTTTTGCGGATGGTCTTTTTGCCGCGGCGGCTTCTTATCCCCGCCTGCACCGCCCGGACGGCCTTAAGTGTTCTTGCTCTCACCTTCTGCAGGAACAAGGCCAGCCAGGCTCCCAAACCGGCAAGCAGGAGCCCGGCCCTGGCTGCCTGCCTTTTAAAAGAATGCTTCCTGTGTGAGGCCTGGCGGGGCCCCCGCTTTCTGACCGGCTTTTCTTTTCTCTCAGGCATCGGCTCCGGGGCCGCCTTTTGCGGGACAGGGACAACTGGAAGCGCTTCCTCACCCCCGTCATCCAATTCGCCCTGCCAGGGTATTTCTGAGACGGCTTCAGGCCCCACCCCCGCCAGCTGCCTGTCAAGCAGGAATCTGACCATGTAGTCGAGGGCGTATTGCAGCCCCTTGAGAATAATGATGGCGAGGAGGGGAATCAGGATCAAGATCCCGATCAGGGCAAGACCCTCCCCAATCACCCAAAGGCCGCCGACAACAACCCCTGCAACCGTCATCAGGATTCCCCCCGACTCCGCAATGACGTCAAGGGCCGTTTCGATATGGCCATCCATCCTGGCAAAGATCAGGGTCAGAATGGATTCTTTTTCAAAAGTGACCTGGGGCAAGAAATAATGAACGAGAACGTAAAAGAGCAGAAGATACTTGAAGGCATAGACGAGAAGTGCCAGCGGCCTGATGAAAAAAGGCAGGCGCCTGTAAAAGATGGAGAGCACCGGCGTCAGGACAATAAGAAGAAACAGCAGGGCGGGCACTGCCGGCCAGCCAATCACAATCAGCTGATCCCGGCGTTCGGGAAACAGTACCAGCACCATAAAAGCCGCGGCCATGGCCGCAGCCAGGAGGATGTGGGCATTAAAATGCCTGCGTGACCTGTAATCGGTGTCACTCCAGATGGACCCGATTAAAAATCCTTCAAGATAATCCATACGTCCTTCACTTCGGCTGGCCGGCAGGTGATCAAACCGGTTGCGGCCCGCCTGTAACAAGGTTCAGTATAGCATTGACCCGACGTTTTTCAGTCTTCTCCCGCCAGTGAACGGGCCATGGCACGCACCCGGCTGAAACGGTGACTCATCCCCGATTTGCTGACAGGCGGCACCATGGCCCTCCCCAATTCTTCCAGGGAAGCACCCCGGTTCGCCAGCCTGGCCCTGGCCGCCTCAGCCAGCTGGGGTGGCAGCCAGTCCAGACCTCTTAAGCGTTCGATCACTGCGATGGCTTCCAGCTGCCGGGCGATCGACTCTGCCCGGCGCCCGGCGTTGGCGTCGTCGAAATTCACCAGGCGGTTGACCTGGCCCATGAGCTCACGCTCACTTCTTTTTTCTTCAAACATGAGCAAAGCGTGATGAGCTCCTGACAGAAGAAGGAAGCGGGCGACCTCTTCCCCGCTTGTAAAAAGCAAATGCGTCCTTCCCTGATGGCGCGTTGTTCCGGGCGCCAGCCCGTAATGGGAAAACAGGCGCGTCATCAGCTGGATGGCGCCGCCCGCCGACGGTGAAAAAGCCAGGCGATAGCGCCCGGTGGCAGGGTTGGACATGACACCGCAGGCAAGGAAAAAAGCGGCGTAGATGGGCTCCAGCCCCCGCTCACCCACTTCCCTGAGCCAGCCATTGAAATCAAAGAACAGAGCCGTCCGGCCCTGGAAGGGAACCTTGAAGAGAAGGGTGACATCACGCCGTCCCCTTTTCTTCTCCCCGGCCGGGAAGCCGAGTGTGCGGGCAACGGTTTCCATCAAGTCTGCGGTCATGTCTCCGGTCAAGCGGAGCGTGACATCCCAGCCTGTCTCACGCTCTTCGATCTTGCCGAGGACAGCAGTGAACGACGCAAAAGTGACAAGGGCCCATTCGGGGTCGTCCAGATAGGCGCGATGACGGTCAACCAGCTCTTTTCGTATCTGAAGCGAAAAGGTCATGACCTGGCTTCCTCTTCCTCGATTTGCTCAATCATCCTGCTTCGCACATCCCGCCTCAGGTCGCGGTGCAGCACATGGACCCGGTAGCCCCGCGCGCGCAGAAAAGCCGCCAGCCGTTCGACAGCCATGACACTGCGATGGCGGCCGCCCGTACAGCCAACGCCGATGCTGAGCCGCTGTTTTCCTTCCCGGACGTAATAGGGAATCGCAAACTCAAGGAATTCCTCCTGGATTTCAAGAAAGCGGGTAAACTCCGGAAACTGCTGCAAAAACCCGATGACGGGCCGGTCAAGTCCCGACAAAGGCCGCAATTCATCAAAATAGAAGGGATTGGGAACAAAACGGACGTCCAGGATCATATCCGAGTCAATTGGAAGTCCGTACTTGAAACCAAAAGACTGCAGATAAATGGCCATGGGCACCTCGTCTGGTGACTGGCCGAAGAGGTGCAGTATCCGCTCCCGCATCTGCTGGCTGGATAAATCGGTCGTGTCCATGATATCCGTGGCAAGTTCCCTGACGGGTGTCAGGAGTTTTCGCTCTTCACTGATGGCATCGGGCAGGGACCTGTCTGCTGCCATGGGATGGTCACGGCGGCTTTGGTTGTAGCGGCTGACCAGTGCCGCGTCCGACGCTTCCAGAAAAAGAATACGGACAGGAATATTGAGCTGCTGGAGTTCTGTCAAAACAGGGGAAAAATGTTCCACGAAGTGCGGGTTGCGGCTGTCCATGACCAGGGCCACCCGGCTGCTTGCGTCATTTTTCCCTCCCGCCAGGTCGCCTTCCGACAGGATCCGGGTCAGCTGACCCACCAGCTGGGGCGGCATATTGTCAATGCAAAAAAATCCCATATCTTCCAGGATTTTCACTGCCATACTCTTTCCGCTTCCGGAAAGGCCTGTCACGATCGTAATATCCATCACTCAGACTCCATTGTCTCAGAAGGCCAGGGGATCACTCTCCCACTCGCCGGCCAGCCGCACTTCCGGCATCAGCAGGACACCTTCCATGTCAAAAACGGCCCGCCTGACATCAGCAAAAACCTGGGCAATCTCTTTGGCCGTCGCGCCTCCGAGGTTCACGATAAAACCCGCATGCATGTCGGACACTCCTGCTCTGCCCCGCCTGTATCCTTTCATCCCCGCATCGGAAATGAGCTTGCCCGCAAAATGGCCCTCCGGGCGCCGGAAAGCGCTGCCCGCCGACTGGGCGGCAAGCGGTTGGGTCAGGTAGCGCCTGCGTGCAAAGTCGGCCATCCGCCCGTAGATTGCATCGGCCGGCGCCCGCTTGAGCCGGAACTCTGTTTCAAGGATGACTGAATCCGGATGGTCGCTGAAGTAACTGTGGCGATAAGAAAAATCGTGCGCATCACCGGCAAGTTCTCCTGTCTCCCCCCTGGCGTCAACAAATTCAGTCCGGATCACAAGATCGGCCATGCTGCCATCATAGGCACCCGCATTCATCAATACGGCACCCCCGGCAGATCCCGGAATTCCGCAGGCGAACTCCAGGCCGGACAAACCCAGCCTGGCCGCCTGGGCGGCAATTTCATAAAGAGGCGTTCCTGCCAGGCAGACCAGGGTGTCATCAAGGCAGCGAATCCCGCCAAGCGAGGGCGATAAGATGGCCGTGATCCCCCGGATACCCCGATCGGATACCAGGACATTGGTTGCCCGCCCAAGAACCGTGAGCGGCCACTGTTCCCGGCTGGCAAGTCCTTTTAGCTCAACCAGGCTCTCCTTGGTCGAGGGCAGGACCAGAAGGTCGGCAGGGCCTCCTACCCGGAAATTGGTCCAGCGGCAAAGAGGCTGATCCCGCAAGACTGACAGGCCGGTAATCTGCTCAAGCTTTCTGCCAGCCCCGGCGGCGTCAAACGGGGTCACTTCCTTCATTTCCACTCCTCTTGCGTTTGGTCATAAATCCGCCCGGTCAGCTCCCTGATCACGTCGTGCCCCATCTGCCTGTTCCGGTAATTGACGGCTGCGAATTCAACGATGACGGCCAGATTCCTGCCTGGCCGGACCGGCACCGTCATGGAAGGAATGGTAACGCCCAGCAGCTGGGTGCATTCATCCTCAATTCCGATCCGCTTATACTCCTTATCCTTGACCCAGAACTCCAGGTGGATAACAAAGTCCACATTTTCCTGAACCTTGACAGCTGACACGCCGTACATCTCTTTGACATCCAGGATACCCAGGCCCCGGATTTCGATCATGTGGCGGATGCTCTCGGGCGCCCGGCCGAGCAAGGTGGTGTCGGACACCCGGCGAATCTCCACCAGATCGTCTGCGATCAGACGGTGGCCGCGCTTGACCAATTCAAGCGCCGTCTCGGATTTCCCCACACCTGACTCGCCCAGGATCAGGATTCCCTCACCCAGAACCTCTACCATGACGCCGTGCATGGACGAAACGGAGGCCAGCTCTACGTTGAGGAATTTGACCAGGGAGCTGGAAATATCTGCAGTAGCCAATGAACTCTGGACAATGGGGATCTCATACTTGCCGGCGCTCTCGAGCAATTCGGGAAAAGGTTCATGATCGCGGGACAAGATCAGGCAGGGAATCCCCCTGGAAAACAAGCGGTCAAAGCTGAGCATCCGTTCTTCAGCTGACAGTGACTCCAGGTAGGCCATCTCCATATTGCCAATCAACTGAATGCGGTTGGCCCCAAAATGCTTGAAGTGTCCGGCAAGCTGCAGGCCCGGACGGGTCACATCGGCAACCGTGATGTTGGTCTGATCGATCTTGCCGAAATCGCAGATAACCCGGTAACCAAAAAGATCAACAATCCGGCGCAGGCTGACCACTGTTTTCCCCATTGAAATTCCCTCCACGAGCGGTTTTCCCACTTCCTTTACGCGGAAATTATAGCACAGGGGTTTCCAAGACAGCCTGAATGAATGCCCATGGAATCCGTTTTTGGGTAAAACAAACCCCCCCTCCCGAAGGGCAGGGGGGGGGGCGTTAATCTGCAGGGACTTAGATGCCCCACAGCGAAATTAGGCTGTTGTATCCTTCTTCCTGGGCTTCAGAGCCAGGATGGCCGACACGACCGCAAGGACAAGCATGGCGGCCGCCAGGTAAGTGTAGACGGAGATCTGTTGTCCAGTCGCAGGTGTTTTTTCTCCATCATCGGGTATCTCATCTTCTTCTCCACCCACGATTTCCAGCAGGTTGGTGAAGATGGCGGGCGCCTCGCCGGCTTTCCGCTGAACGAGCAGCGTCCCGTCTCCCTGGTCACTTACGGTGAGTGTGAGCGTGTACTCGGTATCATCGTAAATGATTTTTTCCAGTGTACCCTCAACCTCCCTGATAGTATAGACGAAGGTCTTTCCGATGTCATCCAAACCAAACTCGAGAGGCGCGAACTGCACACCGCCAAGGGCTGTGTTCTTCGCTGTCCGCAGGACGTTACCCAACGGATCGACCAGTTCGAACTCGAACTGTCCCGCCTCAAGAGTAAAGTCGACAGCCACCTTGGTCGCGACCGGGGCGTAAGCACCAGACGCATTATACCTGTTGGTGAAGGTTGTGCTCCCATCATAGGTTACGCGCAAATCCAGCTCACCGTTTTCAAAATCTTTTACTTCCACCTTGATTTTTAGTACGTGTTTGTCATAAGTCACTCCACCAAGGTTTCCTTGTATTTCTTCAACGGTGTAGTAGTAAGTTTTACCGACATCTTGCTCGGTGTACTTGATAGGTTTGAAGACAACCCGGCCTGCCCCGTCGTTGGTCGCAGCCAGCGCATGGTTCAAGCCATCGCCATTCAGCTCGAAACTGAATTCACCTGGTTTCAGGCTACGTCCAGTAAGCTCTTTCCTTACTTCCGGCATCCATTCACCATCAGCCAGATAGCTGTTCGTAAAGGCTGCCACCTCGGCCTCAACCCAGGCCGGCGGGTCGGCTTCCCCGTCATAAATGTAGTAACTAACCGCCGCCTCAAGCTTTCCTTCATCGTTGTCCGTGATCACGACCTTGACAAGGTACTCCTTCGTATCGTACGTGAACCAACCAAGGCCACCATCCACTTCCTTGATCAGGTAGTAGTAGGTGCCTTCGGCGCCATCTGCATAACTCAACTTGCTGAACTTGAAGATGCCGCCCACGTTGGAAACGGTCTCGACGTGAGCTCCCTCAATGCCGTCCACATCCGACTTGTAAAGGGCAAACTCGAATTCGTCATCCCCAAGCGCCTTATTTCGGTTCTCAAGGGTCTTGGTACCGCCAAGCTCCACCTCGACGCCCTCAGCCAGATAGCTGTTCGTAAAGGCTGCC
>JAAZGO010000032.1 GCA_012511175.1 Fastidiosipila sp.
ACTTGTTGACAATTTTGTCTGTTTCGTCTACAATTAGGCTCCTCCTTTGATTTAGTCCGTCTTGTTCCGAGTGTTGAGGTAAATATAAGACGACTTAAGAAGGGATTTCAGGAGGAAGAGGGGCAATCAATTGAATCATTTTTTTTACAGCGACCAGAGCATCTGGAATGTGCTGCTTGAGGACATACGCAAGGGTCGGTACAAAGAGAAGCTCCCACCCGAAACAGAACTTGCTGCAGAACTCGGGATAAGCCGGACGCAATTACGTGACGGACTGTCGGTTCTGGAACAGGACGGGTTTATCACGCGGCGCCGCGGCATCGGCACCGTGATCAACCAGCATGTTGTCGAGGTAAAAACGCGCCTGGATCTGGAAGTAGAGTTCACCAGCATGATCCGGCTGGCAGGTTATGACGCGTCAGAAATGCTTTTAACCGCCATCGAAGTCAAGACAGACATCCCGGATATCGCAGGCATACTCGGAGTCGCACCCAGCACTCCGATACTGACCACTTCTAGGATTGTCACGGCGGATGGAGAACCGGCCATCTTTTGCATTGACTACATTTCGTTTTCAATTATCAAGAATTTTGCTTACACCCGTGAAGATTTATCCCTGCCCATTTTTCATTTTCTGGAGAAATTCTGTCACACCGAAGTCGTCATGGACCTGACGGAAGTCAAGCCGATCCTGGCCGACGAATTTGTAAGCAAACAGCTCAAGATCGAGATCGGCAGTCCGCTTCTCTACCTCGATGAAAAGGCCTACAACATTGAAAACGAAGTTGTCATGTACTGCAAGGAATACTATCGGGACGGCATCATGGAGCACAAAGTTCTTCGGAGAAAAATCTGATTCAAATTTTTCTTGTTTTGGGTCTGTCTCAATTTGACCTCTTTTAGCCAAGTAGAGTAAACTGACTTGGAAGAGCGCCGCTCTTCTCGTCATTGTGTACAGAGTCGTCAAAAGGGCGGGCAAAGCAAGAGGGGATAACCGGTGATTCAGTCATTCACAGCGATGAATGAAGTTGTACGGGAGATGGGCCGCCAGCGCATTGTCGTTGCTGCAGCACATGATGAAGAGGTCCTACGCGCAATCGATGAGGCAGCCTGCAGGGGGATCGCTCAGCCTGTTTTAATCGGACGCCAGGATCGAATTCTCCAAATTGCCAGACAAAACAAGATCGAAACCGGAACCTGGCAATTTATTGATGAACCGGACGATGCCGAGGCCTGCCGTCAGGCCGTTCGAATAATACGCCAGGGTGAAGCCGAGGCGATTATGAAGGGCCTTGTCAGCACCGCCTTGCTGCTCAAGGCCATACTCAATAAAGAAACGGGGATCAGGGACCGGGCGCTTCTTTCGCACATCGGTCTTTTTTTCGTCAGGAAAATTCAGCGTTTCGTGATCGTGACTGACGCAGCCATGAGTATCGCCCCGGACCTTGCAACAAAAAAACAGCAGATCGAAAATGCGGTCGAAGTGATGCAGCTGTTGGGTGTTGACCGGCCCTATGTTGCCTGCGTATGCGCGCTTGAGCAGATCAATGAGGCCATGCCGGCGACGGTTGACGCGGCTGAACTGGTCCGGATGAACCGCCAGGGCGAAATCGCCGGCTGCCTGGTCGGCGGCCCTTTTGCCCTTGATAATGCGCTGTTCGTGGAGGCCGCCCGCCGTAAGGGAATCTCCGATCCGGTTGCCGGCGATCCCCATATTCTGCTCATGCCCAATATCGAGTCCGGAAATGTTCTTTACAAGGCGCTTTCCTTCCTCTGCGACTCCCCGGGAGCGGGTCTTGTTGTCGGGGCCAGGGCACCCGTTATTCTTACCTCCAGGAGTGATGACCATGGGACAAAACTGAATTCCATCATCCTGGCGCTTTACCTGGCCGCCTTGAAAAAGGGTGTTTCATGCTGAATTTGCTGGTCATCAATCCCGGATCGACCTCGACCAAATTTGGCTTATTTCAAGATTCCCAGCCTGTTTTTGTCGAAACTGTCCGGCATGGCCCTGAATTTGACGGCCTCCCCGATCTGACAAGTCAAAGAACGGTACGGGAGGCCCTGGTCTGCCGGGGCCTGGAAAAACATGGACTTGATCCAGCCTCCCTGGATGCGGTTGTCGGCCGTGGAGGCCTCCTTCATCCCCTTGCCGGCGGTGTCTATGAAGTCAATGATGATATGATCGATGACCTTGCCAGCTGCCGGTACGGGACACACGCCAGCAATCTGGGCGGCATCATGGCCGCTTCCATCGCTGCTCTTTATGGCCTCAAGGCCTACATTGCCGATCCGGTCATCGTGGACGAGATGGAACCGCTGGCCCGCCTCTCGGGCTGGCCTGGCCTGGAGAGGAAATCCATCTTCCATGCCTTGAACCAGAAGGCGGTAGCCCGGCGTTATGCGAAAGAGACGGGAACAACCTACGAACAGCTCAAGCTGGTGGTCGCACACCTGGGAGGCGGAATCTCTGTAGGAGCCCATCGATATGGCCGGGTCATCGACGTCAACAATGCGCTCGGCGGAGAGGGACCTTATTCGGCTGAACGTTCGGGCGGCCTGCCTCTTTTCCCTGTCATGGAGCTTTGCTTCTCGGGCAGGCACTCCCTGACGGAACTTAAGAAGTCCTTCGTGGGCGGGGGAGGTCTGGTCGCTTACCTGGGGACCAGTGATGCGGTTGCCATTGGCCGAGAAATCGAAGCGGGGGACGCGTATGCCCGGCATATTCTTGAGGGCATGGCTTACCAGATCGCCAAGGAAATCGGTTCAGCGGCAACGGTCCTTGGGGGTGACCTTGATGCCATTATTCTGACAGGCGGGCTGGCTTACGACAAACGGGTAACGGAATGGGTGAGCCAGCGGGTTCAATTTATCGGCCCTGTCATCGTCTACCCCGGCGAGGATGAACTGACGGCTCTCGCTGAAACAGTGGGAAACGCCCTGGCAGGCCTTGCGCCCATCCACACCTATGAGAAAGCACAGGATTGGCCATGAAACTCCCTGACCGTAAAATCACCATTCTTTCGGGTCATTTTGGTACCGGCAAAACGGAGTTTGCGGTCAATCTGGCCATCGCCATGGCCAGGGACGGCCGTAAAGTTTCCCTGGTTGATCTTGATATTGTCAACCCCTATTTTCGTTCCGCCGAACGCAAGGCTGAGCTTGAACGCGAGGGGGTTACCGTTCTGGCAACCTCGCACGGCGGCAAGTCCGACCTTCCCTCTTTGCCAGCGGAAATCATGTCGATTTTCATCGACGCTGATTTGCAGACCGTGATTGATCTTGGAGGCGATCCCATCGGGGCGCGTGTTCTTGGCTATTACAAACCGCAGATCGATCAAACGCCGCACGATTTCTGGTTCCTGATCAACCGCAACCGGCCCGAGAACGCGACGGCCGAAAAGGCCATTGCCTGCCTGCGGCAAACAGAAACAGCCAGCAGGCAAAAAGTGACCGGCATTGTCAACAGCACCCATCTGGGGCGTGAAACCACGGCAGAAGACATCCTGGAAGGAGACGCGTTCGCGGCTGAAATTGCAGACATTTCGGGCCTGCCCCTGATTTACACCCTTGCCAAAAGAAAATTCGAAAACCAACTGAAGAGCCGGCTGAAAGGCTCTTTTTTCCCGATCGATCTTTACATGATCAAACCTTGGGAACTGAGTAACAACAAGGGAGGGCATTTTGCATGGCTGGAAGAGTAACTTTCCGGCAGGACAGATGCAAAGGCTGCGGTCTTTGCGTTCACGTCTGTCCCGTCAAAATTATTGTTCTGGACGAAGAGGTAACAAACCGAAAAGGTTATCACCCGGCTGCCATCGTTGATATGGATCAATGCATCGCCTGTGCCAACTGCGCCAGGATGTGCCCCGACTCCATCATCACGGTCGAGCGCTTATAGGAGGTATCCGGATGGCAAAAGAATTATGGAAAGGCAATGAGGCGATCGCGGAAGCAGCAATCCGGGCGGGCTGCCGCTGCTATTTTGGCTACCCCATTACGCCGCAAAGCGAAATACCCGAATACATGGCGCTTCACATGGCCGAGGCGGGCGGCGTCTTCCTCCAGTCTGAGTCTGAAATTGCCGCCATCAATATGGTCTATGGCGCGTCGGGCGCCGGCGCCCGGGTCATGACCTCGTCTTCATCACCCGGTATCAGTTTGAAGCAGGAGGGGATCTCCTATATGTGTGGAGCGGAGCTGCCCGCCGTGATCGTCAATGTCATGCGCGGAGGGCCCGGACTTGGCACTATTCAGCCCGCCCAGGGCGATTATTTTCAGGCGACGCGCGGAGGCGGCAATGGTGATTACCGGCTGATCGTTCTGGCACCGGCCACCATCCAGGAGGTGGTTGATCTCATGCAAGAAGCCTTTGATCTGGCGGACAAATATCGGATTCCCGTCATGATGCTCCTTGACGGCATGATCGGCCAGATGATGGAGCCTGTCGAGTGGACCCGCACCCCGGCTTCTGATCTACCCGAAAAGACCTGGGCGACAACAGGAACAGAGGGCAAGCGGCCGCCCAACATCATCAACTCCCTTTTCATAGATCCCGAAGAATGCAACCGTCACAATCAGCGTCTGGAAGCAAAATACAAAAAGATCATTGAAAACGAAATCAAATACAGTATCACTGGGCTGGAGGATGCCGAGATTCTCTTCGTCGCCTACGGAACCCCTTCAAGATTGGCCCGCGCGGCCGCCAGACTCCTGGGTGAAGAAGGGATCAAAGCAGGCGTTTTCCGCCCCATCTCGGTCTGGCCCTATCCCTATCAGGCGCTTCACGACGCCGCGTCGCAGGACAGCGTCAAGGCAGTGGTCACCGTGGAGATGAGCATGGGACAGATGGTTGATGACGTCAGAATCGGCGTCAACGGTGTGAAGCCTGTTTCTTTTATTGGGCAGGCCGGCGGCGTCATCCCCTCGCCCCGCGAGGTGGCCGAAGCCGCCAGGAAGGCAGTGGGGAGGTAGAACCATGGCAATTGTCTACGAGAAATCCAAAGGATTGACTGATGCCGAGATGCATTACTGCCCCGGCTGTACACACGGCATCATCCATAAACTTGTTGCCGAGACCCTGGTCGAGCTTGGCGTGCTCGGCAAAACCATCGGCGTTGCTCCGGTTGGCTGCGCTGTCTTTGCCTATGATTATTTCAATTGCGACATGCATGAGGCCGCGCACGGCCGGGCCCCCGCTGTCGCGACCGGCATCAAGCGAGTCCTGCCTGACCATACAGTCTTCACTTACCAGGGAGATGGCGATCTTGCTGCCATCGGCACCGCTGAAATCATTCACGCCGCCATGCGCGGTGAAAAAATCACAACCATTTTTGTCAACAACGCCGTCTACGGGATGACGGGCGGCCAGATGGCGCCTACGACCCTGGTCGGTCAGAAAGCGACAACAGCCCCTTTCGGACGCTCTTTTGAGCACTACGGCGCGCCCATTCGCATGTCAGAGCTCCTGGCAACCATTGATGGGGCAGCCTACATCCAACGCGTCACCGTTACGACACCGGCCCATGTCGCCCGGGCCAAGCGGGCCATCAAGAAAGCCTTCCAAATCCAGGAAGAAGGGTTGGGCTTCACCATGATTGAAGTCTTGTCCACTTGCCCCACCAACTGGGGAATGACGCCGGTTGAGGCCTTGGACTGGCTGAACGAAACCATGGTTCCCGTTTTCCCGCTCGGTGTCTTCCGTGATGTCACCAAAAAGGAGGCATGAGATGGTCTATAACGAAATCCTCATTTCCGGTTTCGGCGGCCAGGGCGTCATGGCCATCGGCCTGACCCTGGCCGAGGCCGGCATGTCCGAAGGTATGAATGTCAGCTGGCTTCCCTCTTATGGACCGGAGATGCGGGGCGGGACGGCGAACTGCGGCGTCGTCATCGCGGACGGCGAGATTATTTCACCCATTGTTCTGGAACCCAGCGAGTTGATCGCCATGAACCTGCCGTCGCTGGACAAATTCGAGCCCAATGTCAGGGAAAATGGAACCATCTTTGTCAATGCGTCAATCGTTAAAAGGGAGGTCGAACGCGGGGACGTCCGGGCAATCTATGTGCCCTCCATGGAAATAGCTTCTGAGATCGGCAACATGCGTGTGGCCAACATGGTGATGCTGGGCGCTTTTATTGAAGCAACGAAACTTTTGCAATACGACACCATCGTCACCATGCTGAAAAGACTTTTCACCGGTTCGAAAGCTCACCTGGTCGCGCTGAACGAGCAAGCGCTCGAACGCGGTGCTGCATGCGTGGATTAGAAACATAAGGCTTGACGAGACCCTGAACCGGGTGCGAGAGAGAGGATTGACTATGGAGATCACCGTCACTAAAACGCAATGTCCGAAACCGAAACCGGAAGATGAGAGCAAGCTGGGCTTTGCCCGCACTTTCAGCGACCACATGTTCGTCATCGAGCATGACGCGGGCCGGGGCTGGTATGATCCGAGGATTGTCCCCTACCAAAAAATTGCACTCGATCCGGCCTCACCGGTTTTTCACTACGCGCAGGAAATCTTTGAGGGCGCCAAAGCTTATGCCCTTGACAACGGAGAAGTCGGGCTTTTCCGGATCAGGGACAATGCCGAGCGGATGAACAGAAGCGCAGACCGTATGTGCATGCCCCCCCTCGATACCGATTTGCAAGTGGAGGCCATCAACCGGCTGGTAGATCTGGACCGTGACTGGGTTCCGAAAAGTGAGGGCACTTCCCTCTACCTGCGGCCGGCCATGATCGCCGACGGATCCAGCCTGGGCGCCCACACAGCGACGCGCTTCATCTACTTCATTATCTGCTCTCCTACCGGAACCTATTACCAGCAGGGGATGAAACCCATCCGGATCCGAATCGAGACCCGTCATGTCCGCGCGGTCAAGGGGGGTGTCGGCCGCGCTAAAACAGGCGGTAACTACGCGGCAAGCTTCAAGGCATCTTTCCGGGCCAAAGAGGATGGCTTCAACGAAGTCCTCTGGCTGGACGGGCGCGAGCAGAAATACGTGCAGGAAGTGGGCGCCATGAATATGATGTTTGTCATCGATGGCAAAATCGTTACCTCGGAATTAGGAGATACCATCCTGCCCGGCATCACGCGGGACTCCGTCATCACCCTGGCTAAAGAAAAGGGCATGGAGGTCATTGAAGGCCGGATCGCTGTCGATTACCTTTTTGATGCCTACGAGAAAGGCCTTCTGACGGAAGCGTTCGGAACAGGCACGGCCGCAGTAATCTCCCCGGTCGGCAAACTGGCCTGGAATGAGCGGACCATGATCCTCAACAATTTCGTCATCGGGCCCGTTTCGCTGATGTTCTATGAAGAACTGGTGGGAATCCAGCGGCAGCGCAGGCCTGACACACATGGATGGACCACCGTGGTGCCTAGATATAACAATTAGGTCGCTTGAAATGACTTTTAAAGAGGGCGCCATCGCGAGAGACGCCCTTTTTTCAGCGTGCTCCCTTTCCACCTGAACCTTCCGCGGCGGGCAGAGCCCTGCCATCTGTTCAAAAACCCAACCGCTTGAGAAAACGCATCAGGTTATCAAGGGTCAGGGCCAGGTCACGCTCGCTGCGTTCCCTGGCCAGCTTAAAATCAAGAGCCAGGCGGTTGGTGGTGAAAATGCCACTCACCCCCTCGTCATAGATGGCTTCGATACCATCCCCGATATCACCCGCCACAGCCACGACCGGCACGCCCAGCTCTTTTGCCCGGCGCGCGACACCAACAACCGCTTTGCCGTCAAGGCTCTGCCGATCAATCCTGCCCTCGCCTGTCAGAATCAGATCGGCATCCGCGGCAAGCTTTTCAAAACCAACGGCATCCAGCACCACTTCAATACCCGGCATCAAGGAAGCCGAGAAAAAAGCGCGAGCGCCGGCACCCATGCCACCAGCGGCACCCGCTCCGGGAAGCTTCGCCACATCGAGGCCGAGATCCCTCAAGATAAGTCTGGCCAAATGTTGAAGACCGGCATCCAGTTTTTTTACAGCGTTCTCATCGGCGCCTTTTTGAGGAGCAAAGACAACAGCCGCCCCTTGTGGGCCATACAGCGGATTTTCCACATCGCACATGGCAGTTATGGGCAGGCCGTCCAGTTTTTCATTTTTGCCGCTTGAATCGATCCGGTCGATTAGATAGAGGGTATCCCCTACCGGGATAAAGGCCTCCCCTGATTTTTTGAGGAAGCGGATGCCTGCCGCTGCGGCCGCGCCACAGCCCCCGTCATTGGTGGCGCTCCCGCCAAGGCCCAGAATGATCCGTCCGGCACCCCGCCGGGCCGCGTCCAGCATCAGCTGCCCGACCCCGTATGTGGTGCTAAAGAGCGGGTTATTTTCATCTCCCGCAAGCGGCAGGCCGGCGCAGGCTGCCATCTCAATAACGGCTGTCCTGCCCTGATCAATCAGGCCGTAGAAAGCGTCCAGTTCATCAAAATCAGGACCTTTGACCCGCAAAGGGATTTTTTGGCCGCCCAAGGCGTAAAGAAAGCTGTCAACGCTCCCTTCTCCGCCGTCGGCAATGGGCAAACTGACCACCTGGGCGTCCGGATAATGACGCGAAATGACCTCTTCCATAATCCCGCATACCGTCAGGGCCGTCATGGTCCCCTTGAAAGAATCGGGAATCAGGAGAATCTTTTTCATTGCGGGTTCTCGTCCGATGCCGTCTGCGGCGGGAGTTCCTTCTCGCGTTTCCCCTTCCCAATTATGTCGGCAGCTGCTTTCAACAGAAAAAGCAGGCCGTTCAAGATCAGCCCGGCGCCGATGACCGCCCCGACCGGGATTCCCAAAGCGGTCGGAGCAAAAATTATCAGCAACCCGGTCAAAAGCAAGAGGAGGGCAATCACAAACAAGAACCAGAAGAGGCCTTTCCTGTAGGCCCGCATGACCAGAGCCGCGATGGTTGTAAAAAGCGCGTTAACAACGAAAAAGAGGCCCGTTGCGACGACCAGGTACTTGATTGTCTCTGCCGGTTTGATCAGCAGGAGTAAGCCAACCACCACAGGGACTACGGCCTTGGTCAGCGTTGACCTGCCTTTGCCGCCCCTGATCGAATCCCCGATGTATACAACTGCGTAGATGCTCCCGGCAAGAATGGCCGCAAGGCCAAGAACAGTCGGCAGCAAGCTGGAAACCAGCTTAAGATCGAGCAGGGAGAAGAGACCGGCAGCAATCAAAATCAGTCCGATGATGACCCATTCCCAAAACTGACTCTTTTGGCGTTTGCCCTGGCTGTCTTTCATCGTGAATCCTTCTATTTCCCCGAGATTATCACCCCGTCAAAGGCAATCCAAGGAAGGACTGAACTCCCATCTTTGACCACTTCAGAGGAGATCCCCCGAATATTCAAGAGAAGATCAGCCAAGTTGCCGCTGACCATGGTCTCACTGAGAGCCGGTCCGATCTTGCCCTTTTCGATCAGGAAGGCATTTTTGGCAACACCCGAGAAATCGCCGCTAGTCCCCGGATTGCCCCCCGAGAAACGCCCCACCAGGATGCCCCTGTCGACCCCCTTGATGATGGCATCGATTGATTCCAGGCCCGGATTGACCACGAAATTGCCCAAGGACCCGTTTTTGGACCGCTCAAGCCCCGTCTTTCTGGCCGTGTAATCGGAAAGACAGAAACTTTTTAAAACCCCTTGCTCGATAACCGCGTAATCTTCTGACAGGTAACCTTCAGGCGTGTAGCGCTCTCCTCCGATGATGGCGGGGTGGTGCGGGGCCAGGTAGAGGGAAAAACGGGGATCTGCCACTTCTTTATGCAATTTTTCCCGCCAGATACTGGTGCCGTCCAGGATGACCGCATCGGAGACAAAGTTGCTGATGCAGCTGTAAAGGAGGCTGCCCAAGCATGCCGGTGTCAACACCACGACCCCCTCGAAATTGCCCTGGGGAGCGGTCGTGTAAATTTGTCCCGAAACCAAAGCAAGGTCTTCCTCCAGGGAACCGAGCTCGATGAGAGGCCGGTCCAGTGAGTCAAAAGTGACTTCCGACCCATAAAAAGATGAAGTCTTGTCCCCTTCCTGGGCGTTAAACATCAGACTGACCGAATAGTCAGCCCGGCGTGACAGAAAGCGGCTGCCCGTCGAGTAGATCGCGCAGCTTTCACTCAGGCTGTGCCCAACGTACATCTCTTCAACACAAATGGCGGGGTAGCGTTCCTTGATGTGGTCCAGGAGCTCGCGGCTTCGCTTGAGCAGGGTTTCCTCGTCGCAAACCAGCGGTCCTTCCTCGAAGGATTGTTCAGGAAGCGCCGGGGCAAGCTGCCAGGCATCATCGGGATCGGCAGCTTGGGCAGCCTCCAGGCATCGCTTGGCTCCTTGCAGGATGTCCTGGTCTTCTACCTTGTTTTGGGTCAGCACACCCCGCCTTTGTTCATGGATGGCCATGAAGCTGACTGAATCATTGAAGAGGGTGCGGTAGAGACTGAACTCTCCCCATGCCGCGTTGATCTCGCGAACTTCCCCACGGGACACGGCACAAATCGCCTGTTCTGCCCCGCCCTCACACAGCGCATTCAATCCCAAGCTGGCTTTTTCCATCAACTTCTTCATTTTCTCCCCCTCAACGTCCGCCAACCGTCAGGCGGCACTTGACATGCGGCCCCCCCGCACTGACCGGCATGCGTTGTTTCTTGCCGCAAAAACCGGAACTGGACCAGCTGACCTGATCGGAGAGCATGTCGACACTCTTCAGCATCTCGAAGGCTACGCCGGAAATGGTCGTGTCATGGAGAGGCCTGGCAAGTTTCCCCCTCTTAATCTCATAGCCGACCGTTATACCAAACATGAATTCGCCTGTCATATCCGCCTGGCCGTTATTGGTCTCCATGAAATAATAGCCATCGTCGATGGAGGCGATCATGTCGTCGAGCGTGTCATTACCGGGCAAAATGGCTGTGTTTCGCATCCGGATCAGGGGTTCATCGGAATACAACCAGCTCCGGGCGTTGCCGGTCGGTTCCACACCGAAATGTCTGGCCGACTCCCTGTTATGCATGTAGCCCTTTAAGATGCCGTTTTCAATCAGGACGGCATCTTTGGCCGCCACGCCTTCGTCGTCGACATAAACGGGAAGGGGGGCGGGTTCACCAAAAGCCGTGTGGGCGTAATCGACCAGAGATACCATTTCAGACGCGACGGGCTGATCCAGAAAGTGTGCTGCCACTGATCCGCCCAGAACCAAGTCAGCCTCGACTGTATGACCGACTGCTTCATGGGCCAGCATACCGGCCAGAGTGCCTGACAGAATGACTGTTTTGACACCCGCCTCCGTGTAGACGGCCTCTTTCTTTTTCATGGTCTCCACGTAAACTTGATCTGCAACCGATTTGGCTTCTTCCAAGTCCGGGAAATTGAGGTCGAACGTTCCATGGCCGCCGAGGGCCTTGAAGACTTCGACCGGGATGCCTTCAGCTGTTTCTGCTGACATGAAGATGTAAAGGTAACTTCTCGGGATTATGACATGGGCATGATAACCGTCTGAAGTGGCGATCACCTTTTCGACCGTGTCGCTGGTCGCAACAATGGTGCGGCTGGTGATGCCGGGGCAGTTGCCGACCACGTAGGCGTCAAGTTCCCGGCAGGCGTCCAGGTAGGCACGCTGGGGAACTGAAACAGGTGATTCTTTCAAGCCGCGGGTGCCTTTTTCGAGCGGGGGGAGCGGCCCTTTGCTTGAACGGGCATAGTGGCTGAGGATGCCGGCATTGGCCCTGGCCGTATCCAAAACACGCCTGACCGATTCTTCGCTGTATTCGCCGGTCGAAGAAAAACCGTAGATTCCCCCCCGGCGGACACGGGCGCTGACCCCCAATGCCTCGCTGCTGCTGTTTCCAACCAACTGGCCGCACAAAAAAGTGGCCCGCTTCGTCTCGTTGGACTGGGCGCGCAATTCTGTTTCGGTTCCGTCAGTTAGATACTTTTCGCTCTTGAAGATGATTTCCTGCAACATGGGTATCCTTTCCTGTTCATGACAAGATCAATGTGTTCTGCCGGACTGACCCTTGGGCTGACCATAGTGTACATGAACGGGCATCGAAAGAAATCCGCGGGACACGCTAGATCAATCTCGTCCCGCCCCTGCAGCTTTCCTCCGCTGTCAGCCGATACTGGTCCATCTTGATCTTGAAGAGCTCGGCGCTGGTCGGCGGCGTCACGGTAATGGCGTTGGCACCTGCCCAGATGGTTTCCAGGATAGTCTCATCCGACGGCCCGCCCGTTGCGATAATGGGCACGTCCGGGTATTGCTGCCGGATTTTCCGCACAATCCCGACCGTCCGTGATGCCCCGCTTACATTCAGGATGGAAACGCCTGCCTCCAGCCGGGCCCCGATGTCCATGTACTCCGAGATGACCGTACAGATGATAGGTGTATCAACCACCTCGAAAATGGCCCGGATGGTTTCCAGTGTTGTCGGCGAATTGACTACCAGGCCGACGGCTCCCTGTGCTTCAGAAAAAATGGCGATCTGGGCACATCGTGCCCCGCCTGTGGTGCCGCCGCCAACTCCGGCAAAGACGGGAACGGGCGAGATGCTGATCAGAGCGTTCGATATGGCCGGGTGCGGAGTAAAGGGATAGACAGCCATGACAGCGTCTGCATTGTGATTGATGAGCTGGGCTGCGTCGGTTGTGAAGATCACTGATTTGATGCGCCTTCCGTGGAAACGGATGCCTGAGCACTCGGAGATGACCCCGGGCATGTGGATGACATCCGCGCGAAGCGCCGTCGTGATGTCGGGTATGTATTTACGCTTTTTTGTCGGATCACTCACGAAAACCACCTCCCTGCAGTTTTTTTCATTTTACATGAATAAAAGCCCGGTCTGTGACGGTTGTCTTGCTGCTGCTGTAACAATCGCTTTCTATTTGACACGTACGCCCGCCAGTACTTATCATGTTAGGTGTGCGTGGCCGTTTGCGCGACCGCTCATCCAAGATTTCCCCCCTCACAGGAGGTTCAGCATGTCGGATCAAAGGATCGTGATTATTGGCAGCGGCATTGCGGGGCTTTCAGCTGCCGAAGCAGCCAGAAAGACCAATCCCGATATTGAGATCGTAATTATTTCGGAAAACCCGCATCTCCCATACCAGCGTCCGAGGCTTCCCGGGGTCATTATAGATCCCTCGAGCAAGGATAAGATTGTCCTCCATAAGGAGGAATGGTACAAAGAGCGGAAACTGGATCTCAGGCGCGGGGCCATCGCGAAAAGAGTCGATCCGGACGAAAAGCTGGTTGAACTTGGGGATGGCTCTGCGGTTCATTACGGCAAGCTGATTCTGGCCACGGGCAGCCGCAGTTTCATGCCTCCCATGAAGGGCAATGATCTCGAGGGCGTTTTTACACTCTGGACCCTCGACAACGCACTCGCCATCTCTGATTACATCAAGACCGCCAAACAGGGGGTTGTCATCGGCGGAGGCCTTCTGGGCCTTGAAGCCGCCTACGCTTTGAAGCAGCGCGGACTCGAGACCACCATTCTTGAGCGGGGGCAGGCCCTCCTTGCCAGACAGCTGGACGAACGTGCCAGCGCCATGTTCCAGGAACAGGTCGAACGGGTCGGTGTCAAGGTGCTGAAAAAATCCGTGACCCGTGAGATGATCCCTGACCCGGCGACAGGTAGGCTTGCGTCAGTCCTCTTGGAGGATGGCTCGGAAATCCCCGCTGATCTCGTCATTGTCTCGACCGGGGTCCGTGCGCGGCTTGAAGTGATGGAGGGGACGGGTATTGCCGTTGACCGATGTTTTGTTGTCAACAGTAAAATGGAAACCAGTATTCCCAATGTTTACGCGGCGGGAGATAATGCGCTGATGGAGGGGCAATGGTATGGCCTGTGGCCTGTCTCCATGCGGGAGGGCAAAGTTGCCGGTGCCAACGCCGCAGGCGGGGATGAGACCTGCGTGATTCCGACGCCCCCCTACCTGGTCAATACCATGGAAACGCGCATCGCATCTGCAGGCGACATCGCGCCGACAAATCCCGAGGTTTCCTCACAGATCCATTTTGATGAAACTCAGCTCACCTACGACCGCCGGAATTTTCTTGGTGATAAGCTGGTCGGCTACGTTCTTTTGGGTGATACCACGCCCTTCTCCATGCTGAGCCGGGAACTGCAGCAGGGTTAAAGGAGCGGACAGTTGCTTCCTCTGAGAGACAGTCAGCCAAGCAAACGTTTCCCGCTGGTCACCATCATTTTAATCGCCATCAATGTGGCGGTCTTCATCTATCAGTCAAGCTTGAGCGACATGGGTCTTTACCACTTCTTTGACCGTTATGCCTTCACGTCCCAGGGCTTTCTTGACGCCATCTCCGCCAGGCAATTTTACTGGCCCCTCATCACCAGCATGTTTCTGCACGGCGGCCTCAGCCACCTGATCGGCAATATGTGGATTCTTTGGCTCTTCGGAGACAATGTTGAAGATTACCTGAACCCCTTCCGTTACATCCTCTTCTACATGGGAACGGGACTGATCGCAACTTTCGCCCATGCTCTGTCCGATCTTCACTCGGATGTCTTTACCCTCGGGGCCTCAGGCGCGATTTCAGGTGTTATGGGCGCCTACCTGGTTCTTTACCCCCATGCCCGCATCCTGACCCTGATCCCTGTCATGCCTTACTTCATCAATATCCCCGCCTTCGTTTATCTGATTCTGTGGATCATCCTTCAGCTTTTTTCGGGCTTCCTGATCGGCGGCGCGGCGGGGATTGCCTGGTGGGCTCATATCGCGGGTTTTCTGGCGGGTCTTCTGATTTGCTTCGGAGGCAGGAATCGCCGGAAAAGAAAGCAGGCAAGTGCCTGACGGCACTTTTTTTCATCACTCTGCGTCTCGGTTTTGAAACGGCGCTCTGGCGCTGTCCCAAGGCTTTTCTGCGTAGATCAGGCTGCTTTGGATGAACTCCCGGATGGCCAGGCCATGCCCCCACTTTCGGGCATAAGCCTCAGTCACCTCTTCACTGACCACAGTGACCCGGGCAAAGCCAATGGTTTGGAAAGCTTCGGTGATCTGTTCCACAGACCAGGCGCCTCCCACTCAGGTCTTAGCCATATGGGGGTCGGCGATCCATTCGGCGGGCAGGGCTTTTTTCGTTGTGATATCGGAAATGGCGACCCGTCCCCCCGGCTTCAGCACCCGGAAGATTTCCCTGTAAACGGTTTGTTTCCGGTGTGACAAGTTGATGACACAGTTGCTGATAACCAAATCGAAGCGATCCGATTCACTCGGGATGGCTTCGATTTCTCCCTGCAGGAAGTGACAGTTGTCGAAGCCCTGTTTCCTGGCGATTGATGCTGCTTTTTCGACCATGCTGGGCAGGGCGTCGACACCAACGACACAACCTGCCCCGCCAACCGCTTTGGCCGCGAGGAAACAGTCAAGTCCGCGACCGGAACCAAGGTCAAGCACACACTCGCCCTCCTGCGGCTTGGCTCTTTCGTGCGGATTGCCGCAGCCCAGCCCAAGATCAGCTTCCGCCGGAAGCGAATCCAGATCCTCCGGTCTGTAGCCCAGCGATTCCGTGATCGTCCGGGCGTCCTCCTGAGGTCTGATCTCTTCGGCCGACAGCTGTTCGTAATGGCTGAGGATGGCTTCTTTTATTTCTTCCTGCTTATTCTTATGGTTCATTGGTTCATATTAACACGATCAGAACATGTGATACGCAACCATCTCCTTACACATGTTAGATTGACTTTGATCTTTGGGGATACTGTTGCGGCAGTCAGTGGGCAAGGGCATTCGCAATGGCTTCCTCCGAAATATTTGCCAGGACCTTGAACCAAAAGGGAGAATTGTATGGATGTCGCGAAAACAGTCGAAGATATGGTAAAAAAGCTGAAGCTTGACAAAGTTTTGGCGGATCTCTTTTCGAAAGATCCTGTCAAGGCCATTGAAAAAACCCTGGGGATCAAACTCCCCGATGATCAGATGAAAGCCATTGCAGACGGCGTAAAAGCCAAACTCTCTGCGGACAAGGCAGGGGAAGCTCTGGGTGCGATTACGGGCCTGTTCGGCAAAAATTATTCTTGAACATCGCCTTTTCCAGGTTGACCGGCTGGATTTTTCCGGCCGGTTCTCTGTTTCCGGTGCTATGATGATGGCATGACTGCACCGGAGCATTTTATGGCGGATAGAAAAGACGGGTCTCCGGTCTTTGAATGCATCGCGACCAGCCTGGATGACGCGCTCGCAATTGAGCGATTCGGCGGACAGCGTATTGAACTGGTCTCTTCTTTGAGCCAAGGGGGCTTCACACCGAATGAAGGCCTGATCAAAGCAGTCCTTGACCAGGTCAGAATTCCTGTCGCCGTTATGCTGCGGCCCAACAAAGCTCCTTTTCACTATTCCCCCAATGACTTGCTGGAAATGAGACTTGATATTCAGCGATTTGAGCAGCTTGGCGTCAAGCATGTGGTGACAGGGATACTGGATGGGGGCGGTATCGCGGATACCAAATTACTTGAACAGCTTCTACAGGATACCTGCCTGACTGTCACCTTCCATCGCGCCATCGACCTGACCTCGAACAGCGAATTATCTCTCCAGCGCATCAACAATTGCAATCGGATCACCCATATCCTGACATCTTTGGGGTGGGGTGCTGTCATTGACAACCTTGACCGGCTCGAATGGTACGCCAGGCGCGCGAGACCCAGATTGATTCTGGCAAGTGGGATTACACACAAGAACGCCTCGCGCATTTGTCAGGCGGCAAGACAATTCGATGCGGATATTCATGTTGGAACAGCGCTCCGGCACGGTGATGCCATGAAGCCGGTTGATCCTCTTTTGGTTGAAGCCATGGCTGGAGTTCTGGGGATCAAATAGTAGGCAAGGGGCCGTTTTCAGCCTGTTTGCCTGGCCTCCATTTCGTCATCAGCAAAAGTCTGGTAGATTGGATAGTGGCTGCTAGCTTTATGACAAAAATAGGATTTTCCAAAAATGTCAGAGAAAGGAAAGACAGAAATTATGAAGGATCTAAAAGGCACGAAAACTGAAAAGAACCTGCAGGAAGCTTTTGCGGGTGAATCCATGGCGCACACCAAGTATCAGTATTATGCGTCCAAGGCAAAGAAAGAAGGTTATGAGCAAATTGCTGCCTTCTTCGACGAGACATCAAGAAATGAGAAGGAACATGCCAAGCTCTGGTTCAAGTATCTGCACGGAGGCGATGTTCCGGCGTCAACAGTGAATCTGGAAGATGCCGCGGACGGTGAGAATTACGAGTGGACCGACATGTACGCCCGGTTCGCCGATGACGCTGAAGAAGAGGGCTTCAAAGATATCGCCAAGAAATTCCGCCTTGTGGGCGAGGTGGAAAAAAACCACGAGATCCGTTACCGCCGCCTTTTGGCCAATATTGAGGAAGATATTGTGTTCGTGAGGGAAGACGGTGAAACCGTCTGGATTTGCCGTAACTGCGGCCATCTCCACGTCGGGAAGAAAGCTCCGAAGCTCTGCCCGACATGTGATCATCCGCAAGCTTACTTTGAAATTCATGCAATAAATTACTAGCTCTTTTCAGCATATCGGTTCTTTTAGCCGGAAACGAGTGCACCTGCGAAATGGGAAGCTATCTCATTTTCGGAGGTGCACTTCTCTTTCACAAGAGTTGTCCGGAGGTGGTTGACCAAGGACTGTACTCCCGATTTTTCGGGTTGAAAAAGCGCTGCGCGAACTTCTCTTATCTGCCGGCACCATGCACGTTATATGGCCGTCCGGCTGTCTATCGGATCACGCCTTTCTTATCCAACTGTGAAATCGTCACAAATTCGAATCTTTTACCTCGAAGAGCGGGAATGATTAGGTCCAGAACTTCAGGCACGATCTCAATCCTGTCATGAAAAACAATGATCGATTCATCATCTCTGGCGTTCGAGATAATCCTTTCAGCCACTTTTTCAGCTGTCGGGCCTGCCCAGTCATAGACAGGAATATTGTTACTCCACACGACGACTTCGTAGCCCATCTGAAGAATTTGGGAAACTACCTCGTAGTTCAACTGGCCTGCCGGAGGTCTGAACAGTTTTGTCTCAACCCCGACCTTTTCTTTAAGAAGATGGTCTGTCTTTTGGATTTCCTGTCTGGCCGTCTCCAAGTCGATCTCATCGAACATGGGATGGGAATAACTGTGATTCCCAATTTCGTGTCCCTCCTCTTTGACCTTAACGGCTGTAGCCGCTTCCTTTTCCAGACGGTGGCCTTCCATAAAGAAAGTGCCCTTGATCCCATGTTTGGCAAGTGCAGCCAAGACATTGAGTGTACCCGGCGGGTTAGGGGCCCCGTCAAAGGTTATGGCCATTCTTTTTCGTGTCGTCATGAAGCTAATCTTTCCTTTCTGTTCTTCTTGGATATCGCAGCCAAGGCTACCATGGTGACTACGTAGGGAAGCATCAGTGTAAACCTGTATGGGAGCTGTATGCCCTGTACCTGCAGGAGCATCTGCAAGGCGGTTGCCGAGCCGAACAAGAGACAGGCTCCGAATATCCCCCACGGCATATTGCTTCCGAATATGACTGCAGCAAAAGCAATCCATCCTCTGCCTTCAACGATATTTTCCAAAAACCGGTTGACCGCAACTGTAGTAATGTAGGCTCCCCCTACGGCCGCGAGAGCGCCGGAACAAATGGTTGCCAAATAGCGATAACGGGCCACGTTGATTCCCACCGTTTTGCAAACGGTCGCGTCCTCGCCAATCGCCCGCAAGTTAAGTCCCGTTGTTGTCTTGAACAAAAACCAGTGCATGAATATTACCAGAATGAGGGCAAAATAGATCAGTACACTGTGTTTGAAAAGAATCGGCCCAACGACGGGCAGGTCACTTAGTACCGGGATATTGATACTTTTAAACGTTGGAGCGATGATAACCTTGGCATCAACGAGCAGGATGCGTGATAGATAACTTGTCAACCCCAAGGCCATGGTATTGATTCCAATCGACGTCAATACCTGGTTCACATTGAGCGTGACTGTAAAAAAGGCAAACAACAAACCCAGCAAAATCCCTACGAGTAAAGCAATCAAGACGCCGAACAAGGGACTCCCGCTCATCAGTGAGGCGTAATATCCGAAAAAGGCGCCGGACAGCATCATGCCCTCGAGAGCAAGATTGAATATTCCAACTCTGCTGGTCAATAAGCCCCCCAGTGCAGCAAAGAGAATAGGAGCTGTCATCCGGATAGACATCATAATCCAGGTAATAGACGTTGAATCATTGATACCCAAAACTAGTACCTCCTTCCGGTGATCATCTCAAGTTTCGTCGATATATAAGATCCACCCACGATGAACAGGATAATCAGTCCCTGAATCACATTGACGAGCGGATAGGGAACGTTCATGTTTCGCTGCATCGCTCCCGCCCCTACTCGGAGAACAGAAAACAGCAAACTGGCAATCGTGAGACCCAAAGGTGTTCCATTGCCCAGGACTACCACCCCTATGGCATCAAAGCCGTAACCCCCCGAAAAACCCGGGGTAAGACGAATCAGCGAGCCCATCGTCTCGATTGAACCGCCAATACCCGCCAGTCCGCCTGAGATGATGACCGATGTGAGAACCAGGGCGTTGTTGTTCATTCCGGAAAAACGGGCAACTTCAGGATTTTGACCGGCCATACGTAATTGATAACCGAACGAGGTCCGGTAGATAATGAGGTAGACAATGAGGGTAATGAGCAGTGCGATAGGAAATCCAAGATGTAATCGCGTTCCGCTGATCACAATCGGCAATCTGGCACTTTCTGCAATGGGTGCTGTTTGCGAAATAAGTCCACCCGGTTCGGCAAGCGGCCCGTCGATGAGATGATCGACGAGCAGATTTGCGACATAGATCAACATAATGGTATTAATGATTTCGCTGACACCCAGCGTCACTTTCAGTATTCCGGCAATGGACGCCCAGATGGCACCTGCGACAAAAGAGACAATAATGACCGCCAGAATATGTAAAACAGGCGGGAGTCCCGTCAGATATACGCCTGCCATTGCTCCTGCAAGAGCGCCGACATAAAACTGTCCCTCCGTTCCCGCATTGAAAAACCCCGACTTAATGCCGAACAGGAATGCCAAACCGCAAAACTGCAGCGGGATAAATTTGGCAAAGGTTTCGCCAAGGCCGTATTTATTCCCCAAAGAACCTCGGATGAGCTGATAGAAGGCCTTCCAAGGGTCGATTCCTACCATTGCTATCAGAATTGAAGAAATCAGTAAGGCGGCAAGCACACTGAAGACGGGAAATAATTTGAGAATCAGCGTCACTGCTTTCTGCCTGATCTCTTTCCTGGCACTTGGCTCAGGGGGACCTTTCTGCTCCAATCTCTCAGATGAATTCATTTAATTACCTTTCGCATAGTAAGCTGCGCGTTCCGGCCGCGAAGCTGACACAACTTCAAATCAAGCGCATACGAGTACAGGGTCGCCTGGCTTCTCAACATGCGATATGCCGGAGAGAAGCGTGTATCGTGCGCTCATTCTTCCCTTAACCCTGATGAGGAGTCAAACCGTTATGTCTTCATTCGTTTGACTCCTCACCATGAGTTTTATCGGTAATCCACCTGTTCAGGAAGAAACAATGCTAGTCGCCCGAAGGCCGGTCAATCTTCTTGTCAGCAAGATCCTGTCTCACTTTCATGACCTTGTCGATGATGTCTTGTGGGAAATCGTGATGGATGATGATGTCCTCGGCACCTTCCTTGACTCCCAATTCATAGAATTTCCCTTCCAGATTGCCTTCAGCAAACAAGTGCGCAAGGTAGTAAAGTTGAGCACCTGACGGAATGTAGCTGGTCGCCATGATTGTTTCCGGTGCGATTTCGCTGAAGTCGTTCGGTGCGCCAATCGCAAAAATGCCGGCTTCCTGACAACCTTCAACTGCTCCGACGTTCGCTTGACCAGTCTGGGTCAGAATAATATCGACACCATCTTTGGCCATGGCAATCGCCAGTTCCTTTGCTTTAACCGAATCATCCCAGCTGCCGGTGAAGGTATGCAAGGCCACCACATCCGGGTTGTATTCCCGGGCACCAAGCTCAAATGCATTTCTCATTCTTCGGGCAACGTCTCCATCTGCCGTATTAATGAGTCCAATCTTGTTCGTTTTGGTTGTAAGACCGGCAAACGCGCCTGCCAGGTACGCACCTTCCCAGTTGGTGCCACCGACAGTCACAACATTACCTTCGGCATGGGTTCCGCCAACAACACCAAACATGGTGTCAGGGAACTCCGGCGCAACCTCAATGACGGGATCCGTGTGGAAGAAATCGTGCCCGATTACCAAATCGTAGCCTTCCGACGCGTAGCTCCTGATGACATCCTTCAGCGCTGACATGTCAACGTTTTCCTGGAAGCTGACTTCAAAGCCTTCGTCTTTCAGTTGCATCAGGCTTTCGTAGCCGCTTTGATTCCAACCCATATCCTGAATGGAGCCGGGGAAGATAGCTGCGACTCTGATCTTTTTTGCTGGCTCAGGTTCGGGATCTGTTTCTTTTCCGCTTTCTGCCGGACCCGCACTCTCACTTCCTGTTGGTTCCCCCTCGCCACCCTGTTTGGGCGCACAGGCTGCCAGTAAGGTGAAGGACAGTACCAGGAGCAATGCCAGTAAAGTGACCAAAAATTTTTTCATTTTCTAACCCTTTCGCTAAATCGTTTCAATGCTAATGCGATCCTGAATTGAAAACTCGGTGCCTAGTTATTCCCCTCCTTTTCAATTCTTCCCTCCAATACTCAAAACGGTTTGGTTATAACAAGACAACCGTTTCTGTGTTTTTGCCTTATCTCCTTTCTAATTTGCAATACCCGCCATCATCAGGCCGATCTTCTCGACCTTGGTTTCGGCAGGATTAACAACCCCCATAATGCGCCCCCCATACATGACAGCCAATCTGTCGGACAGGGAACGCACTTCCTCCAGGTCGGTCGAAATAAGCAGGATGGCTTTGCCGCTTTCTCTTTGGCGCAGCAACTCCCCGTGAACGTATTCTCTCGCTCCGATATCCAAACCCCGGGTAGGCTGAACGACCAACAATATTTCAGGAGTCCTGTCAAATTCTTTCGCCAAAACGACCTTCTGCTGGTTCCCTCCCGACAGGCTGCTTGCACATATGTGAGGTCCCGGTGTTCTTATGTCATAGTCATTGATCAAGCCTTCTGCATATTTGGCAATTCTGCGCAAATTCAAAAAGCCCCATTTTGATATCGGTTTCTTGTTATGGTTGTAGGCAATCAGGTTCTCAGCAATCGTAAAATCCCTCACTAAACCAAACCTGGCCCGGTCGGCAGGGATATGAGAAAAACCCGTTTCCAAAATCTGCTTTGGCTTTTTATCACGAACCTCTTCACCCTTGATCTTGATGCTTCCACTCGTGATCTTTCGAAGACCGCTCAGGGCAAAAGACAGCTCATCCTGGCCATTGCCGTCGACGCCTGCAATGCCGACAATTTCACCGGCTCTGACTTGAAGCGAAATATCCGACAAAAGTTGTTTTCCTTTTTCGTCAGTCATGTTCACCTCAGTCAACTCGAGGAATACATCGCCCGGTTTTGCTTCCGGCTTATCAATCTCCATCGAAACGGGACGTCCCACCATCAGACGTGACAGTTCTTCCCTGCTTGTTTCTGAACCAATGACTGTATCAACAACCCTACCGTCCCGCAGGATTGTAATTCTGTCACTGATTTCCAGCACTTCTTCAATTTTGTGAGAAATGAAGATGATCGAACTGCCGCCTGCCTTCAAGTCCCTCAGTATTTTAAACAATTCCATGCTTTCCTGAGGCGTTAATACCGCCGTAGGTTCATCAAGAATCATCAGTTTAGCATTTCTGTACAGGGCCTTAATAATCTCGACCCTTTGCTGAGCACCAACCGACAGATTCCTTATCTTTGCATCAACGTCAATTTCGAAACGATATTTTTCAAAAATTTCCTTGACCTTGGCTCTGGCTTTATCCAGCTGAAGTAACGGAGGCTTCGAGGAGGGCAGGCCCAGAATGACATTTTCCAGAACCGTCAGGTTGGGTATCAGCATGAAATGCTGATGAATCATTCCGATGCCCAACTGCATAGCTGTGCTGGGCGAGTCCATTTTCACTTCCTGGCCATCGAAATAAATCTGGCCCTCCTGTGGCTGGTACAAACCATACAGGATGTTCATGAGAGTTGATTTGCCTGCGCCATTTTCACCCAGAAAAGTGTGAATCTCGCCTTTCTTAATGATGCAGTGGATTTTGTCGTTGGCGAGCACACCAGGAAACCGTTTGGTAATGTTCCGGGTTTCTAACAGGCATTCAGTTTGCATACACAATCCAACCTTTCAAGTCTCTAGTCATCCAGACAACCAAGGAGCATCTTTTTATCAACAGCCCCCACAGAATAAATACGGCCACTTGATATGTTGTTGATCATGGCCTTGGTCACATTATGAACAAATCCCTCGAGGGCAAAAATATCGCCTCCTGCTTGTTCCAGCAATTTTCGGAATGGAATTCCGTAATAATCACAGGTATGCGGCGCAAGCGGAAACTGTTTAACCATCTCTTTAACCTTGTTGTCATCGGCTCTCAGGATAAAGCTTGCGGTTCCGCCATAGTATGTGTACGTATTGGTTCTGACCATGGCAGTAAATTCATCGGCTGAAATAGGGGGGACAGGAGCCTTGCCCCATGCCGCCACAATCTCATTGACATCCAGTCCTAAATCATGCACTCGCCAGATTGCTGTCTCCAGGGTCCGGGACACCACATTGATGCTTCCAACCAGACTGGAAGTCGCGGCTACCAGGATGAATATTTTTCTGGCAGGCCGTTTTGTCTTGTCCACGATACTTTGGATTATCGTCTCGTCCGGGAGCCTGTTGTCCTGCAAACCAACTACTACCTCATCCGCTTCCTCATCCCGGTATGGCACCGGCTTACCGAACATATCTTTTTCGACAACAGCACGAACCGGTCCGGAAATCAGAGGGACCACGCCATCGGGGTTCTTGAACTCATTGAGAGGCCAGCCTGAAATCTGACTTCCCAAAAGGGCGATTGCCGGTTCATCGACATACATTTCAACCTGCGGGAGTTCGATTCCGTCCAAGTCAAAAGTACTGTAACTGACCTGCCCCAACCCGCCGAGTGTCGCTTCGCAAAACAAACTGGCCGCGCGCCAGCCGCCCCGGGCATTCACACCCATGTCAATGACGGTTGCACCGCTTTTTGTCCGATGGACTTCGACACCTAAAACATCTGCCTGATCAATAATTCTTCGAACGATTTCCATCGCTCTCTCGTTTACGCTTAACAAAGCATTAACCTCCTTTGGTGCAGCTATTTGCCTATGAACTTTTCTCTTCTCTCTTCATTGTCTTCGTCTGGCACGACGCCTGTCAGGACATCAGGCGGGTACGTCTCACCTACAAAATCGAATCCGGCCTTGAGCATCTTGGCGACATAGGCCACCCGACGCCCCAGCACCCGGACAGATGTCATACCCACAGTGTCATCGCTTGCCCCTTCTGCCCGCCTGTTTTGGGACCAAACAGAACCTCCGTTGTAGGCAAAAATCCCTCCGCTCACATTGACCATGCCTGTGCATAAAAAATAGTTATTGATAGCAGCAAGAGTTGTCTCCTGGCCACCATGCCGGGTTCCGCCTACGGCAATGGCGCCCCCCACTTTCGTTGCCCAGTGCCCCTTGCTGTAAAGGGCGGCAATTGGCCGAAGCCTGTTGAAAAATGTCTGAAGCTGGCCTGTTAATGTCATTTGATAGACAGGAGAACCGATGATAAAACCATCCGCCTCCAGATAACGCTGGTAAATGTCTTCCGTCAAATCATCCTTGAATGTCGGGCAGTAAAGAAAACCGTTTTTCACGCATCGATTGCAGTGGATACAGAAGTTCATTTTTCTGCCCTTCAGGTCGATGAAATCCACTGTAACTCCCGGTATCTCAGCTGCCGCCCGAAGTGCCTCCCGGACACTGAATTCGGTCGCACCTCTTTGCGGGCTGCCACTTACTCCTAAAATCCTGACTTCGATGTCGTTTTGTTGAGACAATTACGTTTCCCCCATTTCTCAGTTATGTATTTGTGACTTATTGCAAACTGCATTTAAAAAAACCATAGAAGAAGGCTAGCAGTTCCATAATAATTCTGTCAATAGTCATATTGCCAACAATCCCTGATTCCGGGACCAGCAGGCGGTAGCCAAGCAGAGCTCGAAATTCTGTAATCGCAGGTCCCCAAGGCTCCTGAAATCGATCCAACGCTTTGTTAGCGATGCCATATGGGATCCCGGAATTGATTGCAACGGTCGGCATGATGAATCATTTTTCTTTCGCTCACCTGTCCGACTGCAGCGCAAAGGTTGCACGGAGCCATCAAAATCAGTATAATTTTGTCAGTCGGAACAAGGGCAAACCTTCATTCGTGGCTAGTTATGATTTTGGGGAAGTTTGGTAACCTTTACAGAAAGGTTTCGAATGACCCCTTTCTTATTTTTAGGGAGCAGGCGAGTTTGGGTTACAAGATGAATAAAGAGGAATAGACTATGCGTAAAGTCGGAGAAAAGCAATTCAACGCGCTTAACAAATCGCAACCCCGGCTGGATGGATTCGAAAAAGTAACGGGACGCGCACGCTACGCAGCCGATATTTATTTTGAAAATATGCTGCACGCCGGCGTTAAGAGAAGTCCCCACACACATGCGCGTGTGACCCGCATCGACGCCTCAAAGGCCCGGGCCATTCCAGGTGTCGCAGCGGTCGTGACTTTTGAAGACATTCCCAAAAAACGAAGCTGGGCATCCTACATGTATCTGACCGACCGGATCCGTTACACGGGCGACTGTGTGGCTATGGTGGCAGCCGAAACTGTTGAACTGGTTGACGAAGCCCTGGCAGCAATTGAGGTCGAATACGAGCTGCTTCCAATAGTCAGCACGATCGAAGAGGCCATGGCGCCAGGAGCGCCGGTCATTCACGACAAATACCCTGACAACATTTTTACGGATTCCTACTTTCCGATACGCAAAGGGGATGTGGATAAGGGATTCGCCGAAGCAGACATCATCATTGAACGTGAGTACACGACCCAGTTCGTTGAACACGCCTACATTGAACCGGAGGCAGCGGTTGCCTTCCGGAATCCGAATGACGGTGCCATCACTGTTCACGCTTCAGCACAAAATCCCTTTTTCACAAGACGGTACATCGCCGATATCCTGGATGTTCCCCTCAACAGCGTCCGGATGATTCAAGAAACGCTTGGCGGCTCTTTCGGTGGCAAGGAGGAGGGGTTGGGATTGGTCGCAGCGCGCGCCGCTTACCTCAGCACCTTGACCAATCGCCCTGTCAAGCTGGTTAATTCCCGGGAGGATTCCATCAGGGAATCATCCAAGCGGCATCCCTTCCGGCTCCGTTACAAGGTCGGTGCAAAAAGGGATGGCCGCATCGTTGCCTTTGAGGGTGAACAAGTTGACAACTCGGGTGCCTATAACAATCAGACTCAATTCATGAACTGGAGGGCCAGTGTTCATTCCACCGGACCCTATGTCATTCCACATGTCAAGACGGATACCTTCGGCGTCTTCACAAACAACGTGCATGGCGGTGCCATGCGCGGCTACAGTTCACCTCAGCTGATTTTTGCCCAGGAACAACTGATTGAGGAACTGGGCGAAGAGCTTGGAATCGACAATGTGGAGATCCGCCGCATCAACTGCCTGAAGTCGGGTTCACTGACAGCGACAGGAGACACTGTAACGAATGTTGTTCTCGAAGAATTGATGGACTATACCGTCGATCAGACAGACTACAAGCGAAAATACGACGCCTACAGGAAACAAGACCCTGGAGCCCGCTTCCGGAAGGGAATCGGCTTGTCAATTGCCTACCGCGGATGCGGTCTGGGAGGCGAAACGCCGGATGCCTCAGGATGCATGATGATCATCAACGAGGATGGATCGGCAATCATTACGACAGGACTGGCTGAGAACGGCCAGGGGCTCAAGACGGCGTTTGCCCAAGTTGCGGCTGAAGCTTCCGGCCTCCTTGCAGGGGACATACGCTTTTATGGCACTGACAGCCATTTCATGGCAGACTCTGGCATGACCGTGGCCTCGCGCGGCACCGTGATGGGATCGCAGTCAGTCCGGCTGGCCGGAATCAGCATGAAGAAAGTTATGCAGCAAAACACAATTTCGGTTAAGGGAATTCCCCTTGATGAAGTTCACAAAGCCTATGGCCTCAAAAGCGGCACGCTCTGCTGGGACAAAATCTCAGCTGGCGACATTGAAATCCTTAACAGCGAAATTTTCCTGAAGGAATACCCCGAAGTCAAGGTCCCCGTCAAAGACGTGGCAAATGCCAGCTTCTGGCAGGGCAACCCCCTGTCAGTATATGAGTGGTACAAACCGCCTGAGCTGATCCAGGATCATCACACAGGGCAGGGCAAGGCCTTTCCGACCTTTGGATACGAGTGCCTGGTCGCCGAAATTGAAGTCGACATGAAAACCGGCTTTGTCAACGTTGAAAAAGTCACGGCGAGTCACGACGTTGGCACGGCCGTCAATCCGGCGCTGTGCAAAGGACAAATCTACGGTGGGATTGTCATGGGCCTGGGTTTTGCCTTGATGGAAGAAGTCGATATTGAAGACGGTCAGGTCAAGACGCTGAACCTGGACTCCTATCTCATTCCGACCTCAATGGACGCACCCGAAATGGTGGTCAACCTCTTTGAGTCGGATGACGACAGCGGGTCATTCGGGGCCAAGAGCCTCGGTGAACCTGCGACTGAAGCAGTGGCAGCAGCCGTTGCCAATGCGATCTACAATGCAATCGGCCGAAGGATACGTCACAATCCCGCAGACTTGGAAAAGGTTCTGCTCGGGCGAAAACTGGTGAAACCGGTGAAAAAGGACGGAGAGCAGGCAACTGACGTCAAACCTGCGGGAGGTGCCCTATGATTGTCTACGATTTTGTCCGCCCTTCGGGTCTTGATCACGTATCTCAGTTACTCGCCTCCAACCCCGGCCGGAGCAAACTCATCGCCGGCGGAACGGATCTGTTGGTTCAGTTACGGGAAGAAAGTGAGGCACTGAAGTCAGTTGAACTCGTCATTGATCTTTCAGCACTGGCAACCGAGTTGGCGACGGTCAAGGAGGAAGATGACGCGCTGGTAATCGGTGCTCTCGTGACGCACGACATGGGCGAACGCCATCCCTTGATCCGAAGAGAATTCCCACATCTCTCCGCTGCCTGTGCCAGTGTAGGCTCACCTCAGATCCGTCATCTTGGTACACTGGGCGGCGGTGTCTGCAACGGTTCGCCGGCTGCGGATCCCGTGCCAGCCTTGATCAGCTGCGACACAGACGTTCTCATTCACGGAACAAAGGAAACGCGTTCACAGCCATTGCCGGAATTTTGCGCACGGATCGGCAAGGACGCGCTTGCAGATGATGAGTTTGTAACAGGGTTCCGTGTCAAAAAACTTCCTCCTTCCGCCAGGACAGCCTTTGTCAAGCTTGGACGGCGCAAGGCCCTGGCCGTTTCACGACTCAATGTGGCCGTTGTCGTTATCAGTGATGGTTCAGACCGAATTGAGTCGGTCCGCCTTGCACCGGGGTGTATCTTCCGGGTACCCGGCCGCGTGACTGCAGCAGAACGGTACCTGACCGGCAAAGCGGTCTCAAAGGAGGCGTTCGCTGAAGCAGGGGAAATTGTTGCTCGTGAAATGATCGAGCGAACCGGTTACCGCTGGTCGACTCCCTACAAGGAAATTGCAGTCAAGGCCATCGTTGCTGATGCGCTCTGCCACGCGACAGGTTTGGAGGTGTTCTGATGGGTCAATTTGATAAGATTACCGTTTCCTTTAATCTCAACGGAGAAGATGTCACGGTCAGGACATTACCACACCGCCGTTTGATTGACCTCCTGCGTGAAGACCTTCACCTTGTCGGGACTAAAGAGGGGTGTGGTGTCGGCGAATGCGGGGCCTGTACGGTGATTGTCGATGGCAAAGCAATCGCTTCCTGCATGATGCTGGCCGGGCAAGTTGAAGGAAAAAAGGTTGTTACCATCGAGGGGGCCAGATTGGAAGACGGTACGCTCGATCCGGTTCAGCAAGCTGTCCTGGATCATTTGGCTATTCAGTGCGGGTTCTGCACACCAGGGTTTGTCATGAGTGCCAAAGCGTTAATTGATGAGAATCCCAATGCCACGCTTCCGGAAATCAGAAGGGCCATTTCCGGCAATCTATGCAGGTGCACAGGTTATGAACAACTGGCACAAGCCATTTACCAGGCAGCACAGATCGCTGCTGAAGAGTTGGAGAAAAAGAATCAGACAGTTACTGGCTGATTATTGATGAGGGTTTTTTTATGAGCAAGGATAGCGATCGAGCGATTGATATTGGCATCGAGTTCTGCGGACAAAAACTTCAAAGTCCATTTATTCTCACCTCTGGACCGCTTTGTGCTGATTCGGAGGGAATGATTCGTGGCCATCAGGCCGGTTGCGGTGCCGTGGTCACCAAGACCATCCGGCTTGCCGCCGCTATTAACCCGGTTCACCATATCGGCACGATTAACAAAGATTCACTGATCAACTGTGAAAAGTGGGCTGACACGGACCGTCAGCTTTGGTACGAAAAAGAGATTCCCGAAACAGTCGCGGCCGGTGCCGTGGTGATCGGCAGTGTAGGGCACACTTTAAGAGAAGCCCGGGAAATCGTCGGAGACGTTGAGCGTGCGGGAGCCCATATGATTGAACTGGTATCCTATGCGGAGGAAACCTTGCTTCCCATGCTCGATTATGCCAAGGAACACGTATCCATTCCTGTAATCTGCAAGCTCTCAGCCAACTGGCCCGACACGGTTGGAACAGCAAAAAAATGCCTGGAACATGGTGCGGATGGCATCTGCGCCATTGATTCCATCGGACCAACGCTCAAAATCGACATCAAAACGGCGAGACCGGCCATGATGAGTGATGACGGATACGGCTGGCTGACGGGCGGCGCCATCCGTCCGATTGTCATGCGGATCGTTTCCGAAATCTCCAGAAATCATCCCGGTTTCAATAACCTTTATGCCTCCGGTGGCTGCATGGGCGCCGAGGACGCTGTTGAATTCATGATGGCCGGGGCACGCGCCGTGGGCGTTTGTTCGCTCGGCATCCTCAAGGGCGTCGAAGTTGTCAGCAAATTGTGCAAAAACCTTCAATCCCTCGTTCGTGAGCTGGGCTACAATTCGCTCGATCAAGTCTGGCGGGCGGCGCTGCCGAATTTCCCTGAAAAAGAGCTTATTCGCAGGCTTGATTTCCATTTCCAGGCGTACCAGGAAGATGGTGTCAAGAAAAAATGCATCATCTGCAACCGATGTGTTGACGCCTGCAGTTACGATGCCCGCACACTGAAGTTCCCTGACATGCACGTCGATCGCGACTTATGCCGTGACTGCGGTCTGTGCGTGGATGTTTGTCCGACCGGCGCGCTAACCGCATCAATTGCTGCACAAACCGGGGAAGACCTGAAACGTGAAAAAGAGTCGGACGCCTTTGTCCAGTTTATAAGTGAAGGCTAACAATGTCTCTCAGCCTGGATTCTCGTATAACCAGGCTGATGTGCATGAAAGGAAAACATCCTATGGAAGAAATCACCTTGTACATTAACGGCGAAGAGCATGCCTGCCGGGTTGAAAGAAACCAGACCCTGCTTTCCGTTCTGCGGGACACTTTGGGAATGACCGGTACAAAGTGCGGATGCAATACCTCCGACTGCGGCGCCTGTAAAGTCATCATTGATGGCGAGGCTGTCAATTCATGTGTTGTGATGGCCAGAAACTGTGTCGGCAAAGCAATCGAAACGATCGAGGGTTTGTCATGCGGAACCGAATTGCACCCGATTCAGCAAGCGTTCGTTGATTGTGGTGCCGTTCAGTGCGGGTTTTGTACGCCGGGAATGATAATGAGCGCGAAAGCCCTGCTTGACAAGAATCCCGCACCGACTGAAACGGAAGTCCGTCAGGCAATCGACAACAACCTTTGCCGATGCACAGGCTATGTCAAGATCGTTGAAGCCATCCTGCTGGCCGCCGAAAGAATGCGCAGCGTTAAGAAAACTGTAATCCATGGTTGACTTGGCCGTTTCCGGGGTACGACTGGCCGGCAGAGATAAACCGGCTGATGCGCTGATTACGGGCAATCAGATTCCGGCGATCCGCAATCATGGTGATCATCTTGAAGTCAAAGACTCCATTCATGCCAATGGCACATTTTTATCCCACGGGTTCGCAGACAGTCACACCCACCTCGATAAAACCGGCGTCAGACCTGCCGGTGATTCTACGACTTTGGATCTTGCCATAGAAAATTACACTGATTCCATCGGCAACTTCTCCCCGGGCAGTTGGCAGCCGACATAAAAAGCGGGCCGGTATCGCCAACCGCCGCCAGGACCACGTGAGGAACAACCATTACCGCTGGGAAAATGCGAGAAAGCAAAGAGAACGGAAAGGAAGTGAATAGCGAATGAAAGAACTTGCAATTGTTAACGGTTCCGTCTATCAGAATCACGGTTTTCACAAGACGAATGTCTATATACGCAGGGGGCTGATTGATGTCATCACCCCTGAATTTTTGCCATCAGAGGAAACCATCGACGCAAGCGGATTATTCGTTATCCCGGGCTTGATCGATCCCCATGTGCATCTGGCCATGAGAAACCGGTTTGCGCAGAGTGCTGATGATTTTGAATCGGGCAGCATTG